>JANNKG010000460.1:0-5947 GCA_031396185.1 Burkholderiales bacterium
TAGATCGAGCGCTGGTTGTCGACGTCGAAGGTGCGGATCGTCTCGATCTCCTCGCCCATCAGGTCGAGGCGATACGGCAGGGCGGCGCCGGTGGGGTAGAGGTCGATCAGGCCGCCGCGGATGCAGAACTCCCCCGGGCTCATCACCTGCTGCACGTGGGCGTAGCCGGCCAGCACCAGCTGCGCGCGCAGGCGCTCGTGGTCGAGCTTTTCGCGCGCCTTCAACTGGAAGGTCCGCCCGGCGAGGTAGGCGCGCGGGGGAAGGCGTTGCAGCGCGGTGGTCACCGGCACGATGCCCGCGTCGAACGCGCCGTTGGCGAACTGCCAGAGCGTGGACAGGCGCTCGGAGACCAGGTCCGGGTGCGGCGAGAACTGGTCGTAGGGGAGCGTCTCCCAGTCGGGGAGTCGATGGATGCGAAGTTTCGGGTCGAGCCACGCCATCTCCTCGCGCAGGCGCTCCGCGTCCTGGGCGGAAGCGGCGAGGATCAGGAGCGGGCGGCTGCGCGCCGCCGCGCGCGCGAGCCAAAGCGCGTCCGACGACCCGCTCGCCTGGCCGTGCAGCCCGGTCAATTCGGAAGTCCTAGACGATCGCGACAGGGATCTTGCCGATTCTCGCGCGCCACTCGGCGGGGCCGGTCTTGTGCACGGCATTGCCCGCGGAATCCACCGCGACTGTCACCGGCATGTCGCGTACCTCGAACTCGCGGATCGCTTCCATGCCGAGATCCTCGAACGCGACGATCTTCGAGGAGCGGATCGCCTTGGCGACCAGGTAGGCGGCACCGCCGACGGCGATGCAATACACGGCGCCGTGCTTCTTGATCGACTCGATGGCGATCGGACCGCGCTCGCTCTTGCCCACCATGCCGATGAGGCCGGTCTGCGCGAGCACCGGTTCGACGAACTTGTCCATCCGCGAGCTGGTGGTGGGACCCGCGGGACCGACGACCTCGTCGCGCACCGCGTCGACCGGACCGGTGTAGTAGATGAAGCGGTTGGCGAGGTCCACCGGAAGCTTCTCGCCACGGGCCATCATGTCCACCATGCGCTTGTGGGCGGCGTCACGCCCAGTGAGGAGCCTGCCGGAAAGCAGCAGGCGCTCGCCGGACTTCCAGGTCGCGATCTCGGCCTTGGTGAGTGTGTCGAGGTTCACGCGGCGGCTGCTCGAAGTGTCGAACTTGATCTTCGGCCACAGGTCGAGCGAGGGCGGCTCGAACCGGGCGGGGCCGCTGCCGTCGAGGACGAAATGCAGGTGGCGGGTGGCGGCGCAATTGGGCAGGAGCGCCACCGGCTTGGAGGCGGCGTGCGTGGGGTAGTCGACCACTTTCACGTCGAGAACGGTGGAAAGCCCGCCGAGACCCTGGGCGCCGATGCCGAGGGCGTTCACCTTCTCGAAGAGCTCGAGGCGCAGCTCCTCGGAGCGCGTCTTCGCCCCGCGCGCTTGCAGCTCGTGGATGTTGAGCGGCTCCATCATCGCCCACTTCGCCATCAGCATCGCCTTCTCGGGAGAGCCGCCGATGCCGAGCGAGAGCAGGCCCGGCGGGCACCAATCGGCGCCCATCGTCGGCACGACCGACAGCACCCAGTCGACGATCGAATCCGACGGCAGCAGCATCGCGAACTTCGACTTGTTCTCCGAGCCGCCGCCCTTGGCCGCCACGATCACCTCGACCTTGTCTCCCGGGACCAGCTCGACGTGGGTCACCGCGGGCGTGTTGTCCCCGGTGCTCACGCGCTTGCCGTCGGGATCGGCGAGCATCGAGGCGCGCAGCGGGTTGTCGCGGTCGGTATAGGCGCGGCGCACGCCCTCGTTCACCAGCTCTTCGAGCGACAGCTTGGTGTCCCAGCGCACGTCCATGCCGACCTTGACGAAGGCGATGGCGATGCCGGTGTCCAGGCAGATCGGGCGATGTCCTTCGGCGGCCATGCGGGAATTCACCAGGATCTGCGCCATCGCGTCCTTGGCCGCGGGGGACTCCTCGCGCTCGTAGGCGGCGAGAAGGTCGCGGATGTAGTCGGCGGGATGGTAGAAGCTGATGAACTGGAAGGCGTCGGCGACCGATGCTATGAAGTCTTCCTGGCGAATCGTGGTCATTGCGGACTCTCTAGCCGTGCTCGGCGGTCTTGGCGTGCGGCATGATTCGATCGGCGGCCGCGATCGCCAAGGCGGAGAGCAGGAACGTCACGTGAATCACCGTCTGCGCGATGAGCACCTTGTTCGAATAGTTCTCCGCGCTGATGAATGTCTTCAGCAGGTGGATCGACGAGATGCCGATGATCGCCGTCGCCAGCTTCACCTTGAGCACCGAGGCGTTCACCGTCGAAAGCCACTCGGGCGAGTCGGGGTGCCCGCGCAAGTTCAGGCGCGAGACGAATGTCTCGTAACCGCCGACGATCACCATGATGAGCAAGTTCGAGATCATCACCACGTCGATCAGCGCCAGCACCACCAGCATGATCAGGGTCTCGTTCAGCTTGGGCGGCTGATAGCCGACGATCTGGCCCGCGGCGTCCTTGATCGGCGGCAGCGAGTAGCCGACGCTTTCGATGAGTGACTTGATCGCCGCTTCGTTGCCGAACGCCGCCTCGACGAGGTGCACCAGCTCGACCCAGAAATGGAAGACGTACACCGCCTGGGCGACGATGAGGCCGAGGTAGAGGGGGGCCTGGAGCCAGCGCGTCCAGAAGATGAAGGCGCCAATGGAGCGCAGCGCGGGGGAGCGTTCGTCGATTTTCGGGGGTTTCATGGGGGAGGGATCAGGTGCGGGAGCGCATGAGCGCGATCCCCGGGGTAATTTCCCGTCGCATGATTTTACCATTGCGGGTGCGCGGGAACTCCCTCGCCACGTACACGACCTTCGGGGCCTTGTAGGCCGCGAGCCGCTCGCGCCCGAAAGCGAGGAGCGCATCGGGATCGAGATCGGTGCCCTCCTGCGCGATCACGTAGGCCACGACCAGGCGTTTGCCGGCTCCCGCCTCCTCGGCGATGCACGCGCAATCGGCGACCGACGGATGGCTCTTCAGGACGCGTTCGACCTCGTAGGGCGACACGCGGTAGCCGAAGCTCTTGATGATGTCGTCGCGGCGCCCCAGGAACCAGAGGTAGCCGTCGTCGTCGTAGCGCGCGTAGTCGCCGGTGAAGAACCAGCCGTCGTGGCGCAGTTTCGCGGTCTCCTGCGCCAGGTTCCAGTAGCGCAGGAAGAGGCCCGGGTCGCTTTCGGGGACGCAGATCATGCCTTCGTCGCCCGGCGTCGCCTCGATGAGCGTTTCCGGATCGAGCAGTCGAACGTCATGGCCCGGCTGCGGGAAGCCCGCCGACCCCGGGCGAATCGGCCGCAACCTGCTCTGCGAGAGGTAATAGCTGAACTCGCTCATCCCCACCGCCTCGTAGATGTCGAGCCCGAAGCGATTCTTCCACGCCGCGAAGACCTCGTCGGACAGGTGCTCGCCGGCGCTCATGCAGTGGCGGAGCGTCGGCACGTCCGCGCGCGTGAACGCGGTTTTCTGCAGGATCTGCCGGTAGATGGTGGGCACGCCGATGAAGATCGTGGCGCCGTGTTTTGCGACCAACCTTGGCCAGGTGGCAGCGTCGCTCCTGCCTTCGTGGGCGATCACGGTCTTGCCGCGATACAGCGGATCCATGAGGGCGGAGCCGAGCACGTAGGTCCAGTTGAATTTTCCCGAGTGGAGGATGCGGTCGTCGCCCGCGAAGTCGAACCAGTAGGTCGACGCCGGCATGCGCCCGATGAGCGAACGGTGGCCATGGAGCACCCCCTTGGGATAGCCGGTGGTGCCCGAGGTGTAGACGAGGTACGCGGGATCGCCGGCACGGGTACGCTCGGCGGGCGCGATTTCCCGCACGGCGGCGAGCGAGCGGTCGAGCGGCGCGCCGGCGATGATCACCTCGCGCAGCAGTCCCGCGCCGCGCAGCTGCGGGCCCATCTCGGTCCACGCCGCCTCGTCGATCACCAGCGCTACCGCCTGCGAGTCCTCGAGGAGGTAGCGCACCTCCCCGGCGGTGAGCAGCGTCGATGTGGGCACCGCGATGGCGCCGCGTTTCATGCTGCCCAGGAATGCCGTCGGATAGTCGATCGAATTGGGCAGGCGCACGAGCACCCGGTCGCCGGCCGCCACGCCGATCGTGCGCAGCAGCTGCGCGAACCGGCTGGTGCGTTCCGCCAGCACGCCGTAGGAGATAGAGCGGGTGCCGAGGGCGTCGTCCTCGACGATCATCGCGGTGCGGGACTCGATCGGGGTACCGAGATGCGCGTCGGTGCACGCGACCCCGATGTTCAGGAACTCAGGGATCTCCCAATTCCACGCGGGGAAAGGGGCGAAGGAGGCTAAAGGATCACCCCATACGGCCAGTTCTCGCGGACCACTTGCTCCGGCAGCTTTCTCAGCACCTCGATGGCGAAGGCGGTATCGTCGTCGCCCAGGGCGTGCAGGGCGTGGGCCTTGAGGAGGGTTTGCAACGCCTTGCCGAACATCGGCGGATCGAGCATCTCGCCGTCGAACTTGATGGCGCCGCCCAGCAGCGCATCGGCCTCGATCGCGGCCTTGAGGATCGCGATCCGGGTCTTGATCTCGGAGGGCGAGGGAGTGAACGCGACCTTGCACGGATGGATGTGCGACGGGTGGATCACCTGCTTGCCCGAAAGGCCCATGGCCGCTTCCTCGATCGCGTGGCCGTAGACCACCCGCGATTCCTCGTCGCCATGCAGGTCGAGCCAGCGGCGCACGTCGTGGGGCTCGACGAAATCCTCGGGCATGGTGGAGTTGCCGATCAGCGTCTCCACGCCGCCGATCACCCCCTTGCCCGCGATGCGCGCCTCGAAGAGGATGTCGTGCAGGTAGAACTTGAGTTCCTCGGTCCAGTTGCGCGGCGTGATCTGGATGCCCATCGCCTTGGAGAAGTCGTGGATGCCGAAGACCACGTGCTTCACGGTCGAATATTGCATCAGGTCCGGACTGATCTTGAGCGACTTGGGGTGTTCAATGATGGGTTGGATGGTGATGCGGTGGTTCAGCCCCGCCAGCACCGCCGAGAGGTCGCGAATCTCCGGCGCCCCGTAGGCCTCGCCCGCCTTGGCGAGCATCACCACGTCGAAGTGGTCGGACAGGTCGCGCACCAGCCCGAGGTCGAGCTCGTATTCGGCGGTGCGGAACGGGTTGATGCGCACCGCCACCTGGACTTCCTTCTTGCGCGGCATGCCGGGCAGCTCGCGGCGCAACAGCTCGCGGCTCATCTCCTTCTGGCGGCACCCGTCTTCGAGGTCGAAGAGGAGCGTGTGGGCGGTGGTGTTCCAGCCGTGCTTGCGGAAGCGCTGCGCGGCCTGCTCGAGGTCCTCGTAGATGCCCAGCGACGGCGCATACTTGACCGGCGGGTAATAGATCTGGATCCCGGGCCAGTAGTCGCCGAGGATGTCGACGGAGCCCGCGGCCGGAGCTGCGTGCATGACAGGTGTGGAAATGACGGCGCTCATAGGCTGACGCTAGCACCCTTGTTGCGGTGCGTCAAAAAAAGAGGGGTCGCGACACCAAGGGTTTTCCCGGATGGCAGGGGGAGCCACGCAGGGCCCCTATGCTATAAATCACAGCACTCACAGAGGAAGGCGCATACATGTCCACCATCGAGTCGGTGCTGCAGGAAAAGCGCACGTTTCCGCCCCCCGATGCATTCGTGCAGCAGGCGAACATCCCGGGGATGGCCGCCTACAAGGCGATGTGCGCCGAGGCCGAGTCCGACTTCGAGGCCTTCTGGGCAAAGCACGCGCGCAACGAGCTCAAGTGGTCGAAGGCGTTCACGCGGACCCTCGGCCAGTCCAACGCCCCGTTCTTCAAGTGGTTCGACGACGGCGAGCTGAACGCCTCGGAGAACTGCCTCGACCGCCACCTGCCCACGCAAGCGGAGAAGACCGCCCTCATCTTCGAGGCCGACGACGGCA
>JANNKG010000464.1:0-9459 GCA_031396185.1 Burkholderiales bacterium
AATCGCCGCCCTGTTCGACCTGCCCTTCGACGAACTCATGTTCCGCGCACAGACCGTCCACCGCACCAACCACGCCCCCAGCGAAGTCCAGCTTTGCACGCTGCTGTCGATCAAGACCGGCGGCTGCCCGGAGGATTGCGGCTATTGCCCGCAGGCCGCGCGTTATCAAACCGGCGTCGAGAGCCAGGAGATGCTGCCGCTCGCCGATGTCACCGCCGCGGCGCGCGCCGCGAAAGCCCACGGAGCCACGCGTTTCTGCATGGGTGCGGCGTGGCGCGGGCCCAAGGCGCGCGACCTCGCCCCGGTGCTCGACATGGTGCGCGAGGTGAAAGCGCTGGGCCTCGAGACCTGTTGCACGCTCGGCATGCTGAAGGACGGCCAGGCCGAGCAGCTTCGCGACGCCGGCCTCGACTACTACAACCACAACCTCGACACCGCGCCGGAGTTCTACGGCGAGGTGATCACCACCCGCGACTACCAGGACCGCCTCGAGACGCTGGGGCGCGTCCGCAACGCGGGACTCAAAGTCTGCTGTGGCGGCATCGTCGGCCTGGGCGAGACCCGCGCGAGCCGCGCGGGACTGGTCGCGCAGCTCGCAAGCCACGATCCGCAGCCCGAGTCGGTCCCCATCAACGAGCTGGTGCAGGTCGAGGGGACGCCGCTCGAGGGCGCGGCCAAGCTGCCGTGGATCGAGTTCGTGCGCACCATCGCGGTGGCGCGCATCCTCATGCCCCGGAGCATGGTCCGGCTTTCGGCGGGCCGCACCGCGATGAGCGAAGCCCAGCAGGCGCTCTGCTTCTTCGCCGGCGCCAACTCGATCTTCTACGGCGAGAAGCTGCTGACCACCGGCAATCCCGAGGTGGAGAGCGACGACGCATTGTTCGCGGCCCTCGGCCTGCAGTCGTCGTAGGACCCGATGTCCGGGCTTGCCGACCGGATCTGCGCGGGGCTCGCCACGCTGGAACGCGAGAGCCTCTTGCGGACTCGGCGTGTGCTCGATTCGCCGCAGGGCCCGCGCATCACCATTGACGGGCGCGATGCGCTCAATTTCTCGAGCAACGATTACCTGGGCCTTGCGACCCATCCGCAGCTGCGCGCCGCCGCCCACGCGGCCATCGATGCATGGGGCGTCGGCAGCGGCGCCTCTCCCATGGTCAGCGGCCAGATGCGCGTGCACCACGACGCCGAGCTGCGTTTTGCGCGTTTTGCCGGGCTGCCACGGGCGCTGCTCTTCTCGAGCGGCTACGCGGCCAACCTCGGCGTCATCGCCGCGCTCTGCGACCGCAACGCCGAGATTTTTGCCGATCGGCTCGATCACGCCTGCCTGATCGACGGCGCACTGCTGTCGCGCGCCACCTTCACACGCTATCCGCACCTCGACCTCGACGCGCTTGCAGCCCGTCTTGGCGCATCCCGGGCCGCGGTGCGCCTGGTCGCCACTGACGCGGTCTTCAGCATGGACGGCGACCTCGCCCCGGTGCCCGAGCTGCTCGCCCTTTGCGAGCGCCACGACGCGTGGCTCCTGCTCGACGACGCACACGGCATCGGCGTCCTCGGGGCGAGAGGCCGCGGCAGCCTCGAGCACTTCGGGGTGGGCTCGCCGCGCATCGTCTACATGGCCACGCTCGGCAAGGCGCTGGGCGGCTACGGGGCGTTTGTCGGCGGCTCGGCCGAGGTGATCGAGTGGCTGATGCAGCGTGCGCGGACCTACATCTATTCGACGGCGCTGCCGCCGGTCGCCGCCGCAGCGGCGATCGCCGCCATGGATCTCATCGACGCCGAGCCCGCGATCGTGGCGCGGCTGCGCAGCCGCATCGGCGAGTTCCGATCCGCCGCAGCAGCCGCCAGGCTGCGCGTCGCGCCCTCGACGACCGCCATCCAGCCGCTGGTGCTCGAGGATCCTGCGCGCGCACTCGAAGCCAGTGCTCGGCTCCTCGACCGCGGCTACTTCGTGCCCGCGATCCGCCCGCCTTCGGTACCCGAAGGAACGTCGCGCCTGCGCGTCTCGCTTTCGGCGGCGCATTCGCGGGCCGACGTGGAGGGGCTCGCCGCCGCCCTTGCCGAGTGCCTTCCCTCGTGACGCTGCATGTCGAGCTCCTTGGCAAGGGTCCAGACCTCGCACTGCTTCACGGCTGGGGGCTCCATTCGGGCGTTTGGGACGAAGCGCTTCCCGAGCTCGCGAAGCGCTTCCGCGTTCATGCCGTCGACCTGCCGGGCCATGGCCATTCCGCGGCTGCGCCGGTGGGATCGCTCGATGACACTGCCGATCGCATTGCAGCCCAGCTGCCCACTGAAACGGTTGTCTGCGGATGGTCGCTCGGCGGCTTGGTCGCGCAGCGCTTGGCCCGGCTTCACCCCGGCAAGGTCCGCGCGCTCATCCTGGTCAGCGCCACACCCTGCTTCACCGCGCGCCCCGGGTGGCCCCATGCGATGAAGGCCGCAATGCTCGATGGCTTTGCCGAGGGGCTGCACCACGACCGCGAGGCCACTCTCGCGAGCTTCGTGCGCTTGAGCGCCCTGCACGGAGCACGGGGCCGCGAGGCGATCCGCGCGTTCACGAAGCGCCTCTTCGATCGCGGGGAGCCGACCGCGGCAGCCCTTGCCGGCACGCTCGATTGGCTGCGGGAGGCGGACCTCAGGACCGATGCTCCCGATCTGCCCCGCACGCTGGTGGTCCACGGCGCGCGGGATGCGCTGGCGCCGGTCGAGGCCGGCCGCTGGCTCGCCGAGCACATTCCCGGCGCACACGCCGTCGAGTTCGCCGACGCCGCGCACATTCCTTTCTTCACCCATCGCGAATCCTTCGTGCGCGCCCTGGAGTCCTTCGTTGGCTGAGTTCCCGATCCCCGACAAGCACGCGGTGCGGCGCTCGTTCGAGCGTGCCGCCCGAACCTACGATCGCAACAGCGTGCTGCAATGCGAGGTGGGCCTGCGCTTGCTCAAGCACCTCGACCCGATCCGCATCGACCCCGCGCTCGTGGTCGATGTCGGCTGCGGCACCGGCCTCTTCTTCGAACAACTTCGCGAGCGCTTTCCGCGCGCGGAACTGGTCGGCGTCGACATCGCGCGTCCGATGCTCGAGATCGCTGCGAAACGCACTCCCTGGATCGCACGCGCGCTGCGCCGGCCGCATCCCCGGCTCATCTGCGGCGACGCCGAGCGCTTGCCCCTGGCCCACGCCTCGGCGCCCCTGGTCTTCTCCAACCTCGCGCTGCAATGGACGCGGCCCGAGCGGGTTTTCGCGGAGGCCGCGCGCGTCATATCCACGGGCGGCCTCTTCCTGTTCTCCACGTTCGGGCCGGACACCCTGAAGGAGCTGCGCGCGGCGTTCGCCGCGGCCGACGGCTACCAGCACGTGAACCGGTTCGTCGACATGCACGACCTCGGGGACGAGCTGGTGCACGCGGGCTTCATCGACCCGGTGATGGAGATGGAGGTGATCACGCTCGAGTACGCGTGCGTGGACGCGGTGGCGCGCGACTTGAAGGCGATCGGCGCACGCAACTCCCTGCCCGGGCGACCGCGCGGATTGTCGGGGCGCGGGCGCTGGCGCGACGTGATCGCGGCCTACGAGAAGGAGCGCCGCGGGGGCGCCCTGCCCGCCACCTACGAGGTGATCTACGGGCACGCATGGCGGGCCGCTCCGAAGCGCGTCGCGGACGGGCGCCAGATCATCGATTTCCCGCGGACGAAAGCGTGACCCGCGGCGTCTTCGTCACCGGCACCGATACGGGAGTGGGCAAGACTCTCGCCTGCTGCGCCTTGCTGCACGCGCTCGCGGCACGCGGTGTGCGCGCCACTCCCATGAAGCCGATTGCCGCCGGGGCCGTCGAGCGCGGAGGGCGATGGGTCAACGAGGACACGCTTCGGCTCCTCGAGGCCGCGGGCATGGATGCGGCGGCAGCGGAACTCGTGACGCCGATCCTGCTGCGCGAGCCGATGGCTCCGTCCGTCGCAGCAAGGCACGAGGGGCGCCGCATCATGCTGCAGCCCGTCGCGGCGGCCTTGGCCCGACTCGCCGCGTCGGGAGATTTCCTGGTGGTCGAGGGGGTCGGCGGCTTTCGCGTGCCGCTCGACGATGGCCTCGATACCGTCGACCTGGCGCGCGCCATCGGCTTGCCGGTGGTGCTGGTCGTGGGCCTGAGGCTCGGCTGCCTCAACCATGCACTGCTCACGGCCCAGGCGATCGATGCCGCCGGCCTCGAGCTTGCCGGCTGGATCGCAAACCACCTCGACCCGAAGATGGCCGCGCCGGGGGAGAACATCGCGGAGCTCGAATCGCGGCTCGCGGCTCCGCTGCTCGGACGCCTGCCGTTCAGCGTCCCGACCGACGCGCGCGCGCTCGCCTCCCACCTCGAGATCGGCACGCTGCTGCGGTGAAGGCACTCCTTAGGCCACGACGGCACGCCGCCGCTGGGCTCAGGGGCTGAAGGCCGCGCCGAGGATCGCGACGCCGTGAGCCCCATGCCGGCGCGCTTCGGGCAAATCGGCGCGCGTGAGCCCGCCGATCGCATAACACGGCATCGCCTGGCCGCGCACCAGCTGCGCGAAACGCCCCCACCCGAGGGGCGGGGCGCCGGGATGCGACACCGTGGAATTCACCGGGCCGACGACGACGTAGTCCAGCGCCAGCTTTTCGGCCTGCTCGAGCTCGGCGACGTTGTGGCACGAAGCGCCAACCAGCATTCCCGCCGGACGATGCTGCGCAGCCATCAGTGCGTTCGAGCTGAGGTGCACGCCATCGCATTGCGGGAAGGCGCCGCAGTCGCTATTCACCACGACCGTGGAGCCGAAAGGGCGCGCCCGCACGAGCGCGCGTGACAGCAGGTGCTGCAGCTTCATCCGTTCCATCGACTTTTCGCGGATCTGCACCAGCATCCGCTCGTCCAGGGCACGCTCGGCCAAGTCGGCAATCCAGGCTTCGATGCCGCGCTCGGCCGCATTCGAGACGATCATCACCGGCGGCAACGCGAGCGCCGCGAGGACCGGGGCGTTCGCCGGAAGCATCGGGCTCACGTCCGGCGCGCCCATTCTTTGCCATCGGATGTCCTGGTCCTCGAGGGGCTGCGGTTCGCCTTCCCACGAGCTCACGCGCCAGAAGTGCAGGCGCACCGTCGCGTGGGTGTACACGTACATTCGCGTGATCCAGGGCGTGGCGTCCGTCACCACGATCCCGAGCTCTTCCTTCAGCTCGCGCGCGAGCGCCGTGCGCGGATCCTCACCCGCCTCGATCTTGCCGCCGGGGAACTCCCAGTAGCCCGGGTAGGGCTTGCCCGCAGGGCGCTGGGCCAGCAGGAATTCGCCTGGCCGCTCGATGACGGCGGCGGCGACCTCCGTAATCTTCGTCACCGCCTGCCCGCGCTCATCCGCGTTCGTCGGCGGATTCAAAGCCGTTTGGCCGCATCACTCACCGTTTCTTCCGCCCGACCCAGTCGCGCGCGAATTGCCAGGCGACGCGTCCGCTGCGGAAGCCGCGCTCGAGCGCCCACAACAAAGCCGCCTTGCGCGACTCCTCGGTGGGCTTGCCGCCCAGGGTGGCGACCCAATGGTCGGCGATGTCGAGGTACTGCTCCTGGTCGAACGGATAGAACGACAGCCACAGGCCGAAACGCTCCGAGAGCGAGATCTTCTCCTCGGTGGTCTCGCCCGGATGGATCTCGCCGCCCACGTGCCGGGCTTCCAGGTTCTCGTCCATGAACTCCGGCATCAAGTGCCTGCGATTCGAGGTGGCGTAGATCAGGACGTTTTCGGCGGAGCCCGCGATCGAGCCGTCAAGGGCGACCTTCAGGGACTTGTAGCCCGCATCGGAGGCCTCGAACGACAGGTCGTCGCAGAAGACCACGAAGCGCTCGCGGCGCTCGGCGACGAGGTCGACGATGTCGGGCAGGTCGACCAGGTCGCGCTTGTCGACCTCAATCAGGCGCAGGCCCTTCGACGCGAACTCATTCAATGCCGCTTTCACCAGCGAGCTCTTGCCGGTGCCGCGCGCGCCCGTGAGCAGGACGTTATTCGCCGGGCGTCCTTGCACGAACTGCAAGGTGTTCTCGCGCAGGCGCCGTTTCTGCTCGTCGACATCCTTCAAGTCCGCGAAGCGAATGGCGTGGGGATGGCGCACGGCCTCGAGGAAGCCTCCACGCGGGCCCTTGCGCCACCGGAACGCGGTTGCGGCTTTCCAGTCGGGAACGTCGTGCGCCGGCGGCAGCAGCCGGTCGAGGCGGCCGATCAGCGCGTCGAGCCGGTCGAGAAACGGCTTCCAGTCGTCTTTCATTTCAGCGTGAACACCAACAGCCAGTAATAGTTGAGCGATTCGAGATGCGCCTCGCGCGCGACCGGGCGCACGGCGGCCGCGAGCTCGGCGGGCGTCGGAAAATTCTTGAGCACCTCGAATTGCTCGCCGTTGGCCAGGGCCCGCATCTGGTAGGTGTTGCCCTCGGAATCGGTACGCGAGACCGCCGTCGAGCTGCCTTGCGCCCAAGTGTTGTCCAGGATGCCCACGACAGATCCCGGCTCGAGGCGCGCAGCGAGGTTCGCCGTGAATTCCGCGATGCCGCTCTTCTTCACGTGCGACCACCAGAACCCCGCGAACGCCGCGTTGCATCCGGGGGGGACGTTGTCGAGCGAGACCGCGTCAGCCTTGAAGAAAGTGGCCTTGCCGGGGGCGATCACCTTGTCGCGCGCAATCTCGAGCACCGCCTCGTTGATGTCGCCGGCGTAAACGCGCTTGGCAGCGGGTGCGATGAATTGCGTCCAGTACCCGGTGCCGCAGGCCACTTCCAGCACGGTGCGCCCGCGGTAGAGCTCCGGCACGCGGCGGCGCAGCCATTCGAGCTCGCGCTGGCGCTCGGGCTTCTCGTAGATCTGCTCATACTCGCTGGCACGGCGCGAGTAGTAGCGCTCGAGATGCTGCGTCGTGCGCGGATCGCTCATGGCGGCACCCTCAGCTGCGGTAGTCGGCGTTGATCTTTACGTAGTCGTACGAGAAATCACAGGTCCATACGGTTGCGGTCTCGATGCCGCGGCCGAGCGTCACGCGAATGGTGATCTCGGAGGCCTTCATCACCCGCTTGCCCTGCTCCTCCGTATAACTGGCCGCCCGTGCGCCGTGCTCGACGACGGTTACATCGCCCAGCTGCATCCCCACCTTTGCCTGGTCGAGGTCGGCGACGCCCGCCTTCCCTACCGCCGCGAGGATGCGGCCGAGGTTGGGATCGGAGGCGAAAAACGCGGTCTTGACCAACGGCGAATTGGCGATCGACTTGGCGACGGCAAAGCATTCCTTGCGGGTCGCGCCGCCCTCGACCTCGACGGTGATGAACTTGGTCGCGCCCTCGCCGTCGCGCACGATGGCCTGGGCGAGGAGTTGGGCGACCTCGGTCACGGTCACCGCCAACCGACCGAACTCCGCCGTGCCCTCGCCGAAAATCTCCGGGTTTCCCGCGGTCCCCGACGCCACCAACAGCAGGGTGTCGTTGGTCGAGGTGTCGCCGTCGATGGTGATGGCATTGAACGACCGGTCGGCGACGTGGCGCGCCATGTACTGCAGGGCTTCCTGGCCGATGGCGGCATCGGTCGCGATGATTCCGAGCATGGTCGCCATGTTGGGCTCGATCATGCCGGCGCCCTTCGAGATGCCGGTCACCGTGACCGTGCGCCCATCGATCACGACCTGGCGCGACACCGCTTTCGCAACCGTGTCGGTCGTCATGATCGCTTCCGCGGCCGAGGACCAGTGGTCGGCGGCAAGGTCTGCAATACAGGCGGGGAGCCCGGCCACGATGCGATCGACCGGAAGTGCCTCCATGATCACTCCGGTGGAAAGCGGCAGGACCTGCCACGGTTTGATTCCCACGAGCTTGGCGACTGCGGCGCAGGTCGCGCGCGCATCGTCCAGCCCCGCCTGCCCGGTGCCGGCGTTCGCGACGCCGGTATTCACCAGGATGGCGCGAATCGCCGCGCCGTCATCGAGGTTCGCCCGGCAAACCTGCACCGGGGCGGCCGCGAATCGATTGCGCGTGAACACACCGCCCACCCGGCTGCCTTCATCGAGCGATATGAGCAGCAGGTCCTTGCGGTTGGGCTTGCGAACGTGGGCCTGCGCGATACCCAGGCGCACCCCGGCGATACTCAGCAGGTCCTCGGGGCGAGGCGGTTCGAGTTTGACTGCCATGTTCCCTCGTCGTGGAGTCAGACCCCGGATTCTAGCCTTGACGCCTAGGCAAGCCGCCCGTGGCACTGCTTGTATTTCTTGCCCGAGCCGCAGGGGCAGGGATCGTTGCGCCCGACCTTCTGGGTGGAGCGCACGAAGGGCTCCCCACCCGCTTCCGGATTGGTCTCGACCATCGCGGGCACGCCGTCGGCGATTCGCTCCGCCGGCTCGTCACCCACTCCCGGCGAGAAATCGGCGTGCTGGTACTGCAGGTTGGTGAGTGAGCGCGCCGCTTCCTCCGCCTTGCGCTCCGCCTCCTCGACCTCGGCCTGCGAGCGCACCTGCACCGCCATCAGGTGGCGCGACACCTCGAGCTTGATCGAGTCGAGCATCGCGCCGAAGAGCTCGAAGGCCTCGCGCTTGTATTCCTGCTTCGGCTGCTTCTGCGCATAGCCGCGCAGGTGGATGCCCTGGCGCAGGTAGTCGAGTGCTGCCAGGTGCTCGCGCCAGTGGGTGTCTATCGACTGCAGCATCACCGCGCGCTCGTAGTTGTGCAGCACCTCGGCGTCGATGGGGCCGAACTTGTCGTTGTACGCCTTGCCCGCCATTTCGATCACGCGCTCGGCGATCGCGTCGGAGTCGAGCGTCTCGTCGGCCTTCGCCCATTCGGCCACCGGCGCCGCGAGGAAGAACTCCGCCTCGAGCTTCTTCTCCAGGCCGGGCAGGTCCCACTGTTCCTCGACGCTGTCGCGCGGCACGAACTGCTGCACGGTGGAGCCGATGACCGCCGATCGGATCGAGGCGATGGTCTGCGAGATGTCGCCCGACTCGAGCAGCTCGTTCCTCTGCTGGTAGATCACCTTGCGCTGGTCGCTCGCCACGTCGTCGTACTCGAGCAGCTGCTTGCGGATGTCGAAGTTGCGCGCCTCGACCTTGCGCTGGGCGTTCTCGATCGAGCGCGTCACCATGCGCGCCTCGATCGCCTCTCCCTCCGGGATCTTGAGGCCGCGCATGATCGACTGCAGCCGCTCGCCGGCAAAGATCTTGAGCAGGGGGTCCTCGAACGACAGGAAGAAGCGCGAGCTCCCCGGGTCGCCCTGGCGCCCCGAGCGCCCCCGCAGCTGGTTGTCGATGCGGCGCGACTCGTGGCGCTCGGAGCCGATGATGTGCAGCCCGCCCGCGCGCACGACCTCCTCGTGCAGCTTCTGCCACGACTCGCGCACCTCGGCCACGCGGCGCTCCTTCTCGGAAGCCGGCAGCGCCTCGTCGTTCTTGATCGACTGCATCTCGGGGTCGGGGTTGCCGCCCAGGAC
>JANNKG010000465.1:0-2702 GCA_031396185.1 Burkholderiales bacterium
GATGCGCGATCGCCCCCACCACTCCGGCCACGTCCTTGTCGCCCAGGATGCCGAAGACCGCCAGGGTGTTCTCGAAATATCCCATGTCGCCGAGGCCCTCGGCGAGCGAGCGCGCTGCGTGCGGGTTGTGTGCAACGTCGAGGACAACCGCGGGGCGGCGGCCGGGCAGCACCTGCAGGCGGCCGGCCAGGCGCACGGTCGCCAGGCCGCGCTTCACTTCCCCCAGGGAGACCGGCAGGCGCTCGGCGAGCTCGTCCAATGCAGCCAGCGCGCCCGAGGCGTTCTTCAGTTGCCAGCGGCCGCGCAGCGCCGGAATCGGCAGCGCGCGCCGTGCACCGCGCCGGCCGATGAAATCCCATTGCCGGTCCTGCGCTTCGAAGTGGAAATCGCGCCCGCATACCCGGAGGTTGGCGCCGATGGCCAGCGCGTGGGCGGCGAGACTCGCCGGGGGATCCGGATCGCCGAAGATCGCCGGACGCCCGGCGCGAAAAATTCCCGCCTTCTCGAAGCCGATCGATTCGCGGTCGGCTCCGAGGTACGACTGGTGGTCGAGGTCGACGCTCGCCACGATGGCGCAGTCGGCGTCGATGATATTGACCGCGTCCAGGCGCCCGCCGAGTCCGACTTCGAGGATTGCCACCTCGACCTTTTCGCGCCCGAAGAGGGCCAGCGCAGCCAGGGTCGCGAACTCGAAGTAGGTAAGTTGCGTATCGCCGCGCGCCGCCTCCACCGCGGAGAAGGCAGCCGCGAGCGGCGCGTCCGCTGCGTCCTCGCCGCGCACGCGCACGCGCTCGTTGAAGCGCAGCAAGTGCGGAGACGTATACAGGCCTACGTCGTAGCCCGCTTCGACGAGGATGCGCTCGAGGATCGCGCAGGTGGAGCCCTTGCCGTTGGTGCCGCCCACGGTGATCACCAGTGGCATTGCGCGGAGCGCCATCCTCGCCCACACGTCGCTCACGCGGTCGAGACCGAGGGCGATGGTCGCGGGGTGCTGCGCGGAGATGTACGCGAGCCAGTCGTCGAGCGAACGACCGCTCAAGCTTCGGGCGCGGGTTCGCGCTTGAGGAGCGTGACGAGGCGCGCGATTTTCTCGCGCAGCTGGCGGCGGTCAACGATCATGTCCACGGCGCCCTTCTCCAGCAGGAACTCGGCGCGCTGGAATCCTTCGGGAAGCGTTTCCCGGACCGTCTGCTCGATCACGCGCGGCCCGGCGAACCCGATCAACGCGCCCGGCTCGGCGATCACCGCGTCGCCTATGAAAGCGAAGCTGGCCGACACCCCCCCCATGGTGGGGTCGGTGAGAACGGAAATGAACGGCTGGCGCGCCGCCGACAGCTGGTGAAGCGCGGCGGTGGTCTTGGCCATCTGCATGAGCGAGAGCAGGCCTTCCTGCATGCGTGCCCCGCCGGTGGCAGTGAAACACACGAACGGGAGCTCCTCGTCGCAGCACGCCTGCACCGCGCGGATGAAGCGCTCGCCGACCACCGAGCCCATCGAGCCGCCGAGGAAGCCGAACTCGAAGGCCGCCGCCACCAGCGGCACGTTCCTGACCGAGCCCTGCATCACCACCAGCGCGTCGGTCTCGCCGGTTTCCTTCTCGGCCTCGATGAGGCGCTCGGAATACTTGCGGCTGTCCTTGAACTTGAGCGGGTCGAGCGGCACCACCTCGGAAGCGAGCTCCGCGCGGCCCTCGGGATCGAGGAACAGGTCGAGGCGCTGGCGCGCGGTGAGGCGGTTGTGGAAGCCGCACTTGGGGCAGACATGGAGATTATTCTCGAGGTCGGTGAAGTAGAGAACCGCCTCGCACGACGGGCACTTGCTCCACAGCCCCTCGGGCACCGCCTTCTTCTGCGCCGTGCCCTCGCGCTTGATCTTGGGCGGCAGGAGCTTGCGGAACCAGCTCATGCCGCCTCACCGGCCACGGCCTTGCTGTCGAGCGCCGCGCGGAACTCCGCCATGACGTCGCGCGCGCGCTCGGCCGCGGATTCGAGCGGCGCGTCGGCGAGTTCCTGCACGATGCGGCTGCCGATCACGACCGCATCGGCAATGCGCCCGACGCGGCGCGCCGTGGCGCCGTCGCGAATACCGAAGCCCACGCCGACCGGTACCGAGGTGCGCGCGCGAATGCGCTTGATCATCGCCTCGACCGAGACGGTATCGATATTCGCCGCACCGGTGACGCCTTTCAGCGAGACGTAATAGATGTAGCCCCGTGCAACGCGCGAGACCAGTTCGATGCGCGCCTCGCTCGAGGTCGGCGAGAGCAGGAAGATCGGGTCGACGCCCGAGCCCTCGAGCGCCTCGAGCCAGGCACCCGCCTCCTCGGGCGGGTAATCCACGATGAGCACGCCGTCGACACCCGCCGCCTTCGCACCCGCCACGAAGGGCGCTATCCCCATGCGCTCGATCGGGTTGGCATAGCCCATCAGCACCACCGGGGTCGTGGCGTCGCGCAGGCGGAACTCCGCGACGAATGCGAGCACGTCACGCAACCCCACGCCGTGTTTGAGAGCCCGTTCCGACGACCGCTGGATCACCGGTCCATCGGCCATCGGATCCGAGAACGGCACGCCCAGCTCGATCACATCGGCGCCGCCGGCAACCAGCGCGTGCATCACCGCAACCGTCTGTGCGGGGCCCGGATCACCGGCAGTGACGAACGGGATCAATGCGGGCCGACGCGCGGCGCGCAGTGCCTCGAA
>JANNKG010000225.1:0-5282 GCA_031396185.1 Burkholderiales bacterium
GGTAAGGCGCCATATCCACCTTGAGGCGGTGGGCGTTGGCGACTTGCGGCACGAGGCATACGTCGGCGAGCGAGGGCGTGTCGCCGGCGCAATAGGGCCCGATGGCGTGTGCGGCGAGCTGCATTTCGAGCGCCTCGAAGCCTTCTCGAACCCAGTGACGGTACCAGTCGTCGCGGCGTGGCTCTTCAACGTGATACTCGCGCGACAGGTGCTTGAGGACTCGCAGGTTATTCAGCGGATGGATGTCGCAGGCGATCGAGAGGGCGATCGCACGCACCCAGGCGCGCTCTTCAGGCCCGGCCGGCAGCAGCGGCGGAAGGGGGTGCAACTCCTCCAGGTATTCGATGATCGCGAGCGACTGCGTGAGCCGGGCGCCGCCCACTACCAGCATCGGCACGAAGCCCTGGGGATTCAACGCGAGGTAGGAGGGCTCGCGTTGTTCGCCGCGGCGCAGGTGGATGAAACGTCTCTCGGCGACGACACCCTTCAGGTTGAGCGCGATGCGCACCCGGAACGCCGCCGAGGAGCGAAAGTAATCGTAGAGGATCATCGCCGTCGCATCATATACTTTCGACGATGCGTGACCTGATCGTTGAGCGCCTCGCGAACCTTCCGCCGCTCGAGGAACTGCTCACCGCCGACGACCTCGAGAAGCAGCATGAAGCCTCGCAGCAGGCGCTCAAGCCGGCTGCCGTGCTGCTCCTTGTCGTCAACCAGCCGTCGGAGCCCACGGTCGTGTTCACGCAACGCACCGCGCACCTGTCCGACCACGCCGGTCAGATCTCACTTCCCGGGGGGCGCTGCGACGCGGGGGATTGCACGCCCGAGCGGACCGCGCTGCGCGAGGCCGAAGAGGAGCTCGGCATCCCCTCGGATCGGGTCCATATCCTGGGGCGGTTGCCGGAATACCGCACCTCGACGGGTTTTGCGGTGACGCCGGTCGTGGGATGGGCGGAACCTCCCCTCATCTATCGTCCTGACCCGCAAGAGGTCGCCGATGTCTTCGAGGTTCCGCTGGCCTTCCTGCTCGATGAGCGCAATCACCGCTACGAGAGCGCCTTCTTCAAGGGACGAGTGCGGCATTACTGGGCGATGCCCTACGGGGAACGCTTCATCTGGGGCGCGACGGCCGGAATGCTGGTCACCTTTCATCGGCTCATGACCCTCTCCCCCGGAAAGCCTTGACAAAGAACGAACGATCGTTCTAATATGCGTCGCATGACACCCGTTGCCGCCCTCAAAGCCGCCACCAAGGGCGAGGAAACCCGCTCCCAGATCCTCGCCGCCGCCGTCGAGCAGGCGAGCGCGTCGGGTTTCGAGTCGCTGACCATCGGATCGCTCGCGGAAAAGACCGGGCTATCGAAGAGCGGCCTGTTCGCGCATTTCGGCTCGAAGCAGGAGTTGCAGCTCGCCGCGCTGGATGAAGCCGGGCGCCAGTTCACCGAGGCCGTGTTCCTGCCCGCGATGAAAGTGCCGAGGGGACTCAAGCGGCTGCGCGCCCTGTTCGAAAACTGGATCACGTGGCCGGAGCGCGCCAACCTTCCCGGCGGGTGCCCCATCGATTCGGCGAGCCGTGAGTACCACCACCAGCCGGGCGCGATGCGCGACGGAGTGATCGATCGCCAGAAGCAGCTCGACCGCGAGCTCGCCAAGGCGGTGCAGATGACCATCGACAACGGCGAGTTCGCGCCGGGCACCGATCCGCGCCAGGTGGCTTTCGACATGCTCGGAGTCGTCCTTGTCTTCTATCGAACCGCGCTGCTGCTCGGCACTGCCGAGTCGAGCCAGCGCGCGCGCATCGCGTTCGACCGCCTCATCGCCCAAAACACCCGCTGACCCAGGGAGCTTTCCATGCCGGCCTCGACCTTACCCAGAAATAGCACGAACGTTCGTAATTCCAAGAAGCGCCACCTTCCTCCCGAGAACACCACGCGGGTCATCGCCGTGGCGATCGCCTTCTTCGGCACCTTCGCGCTCCTCGGCTGGAACGCCGGAGTGTTCGCGAAGCTCGACACTGGCGAGCAGGCCTTGCTGGCCGGCTTTGCCGTGGGATTCGCGGTGCTGACGTACCTCGTGGATGGCCAGGTTCGACGCGCTGTGGACAGCACGGCTTTGGCGCTCCGCGGGTGGTTCAACGCACGGGAGAGGCGATCACCACCCCGGGTCACGTGAGCGGCTGCGAGGTCACCTGGCGTGATCCCGGGCGCGCCTTGAGGCCGGCATACCAGCGCTCGAGGTGGCGTCGCGGCTCGCGCAACAGCGGCAGGTTGAGCCAGCGGTGGGCCGCGCATCCGACGACGATGTCGGCGACGGTGAACGCCTCTCCGGTCACGTAATCCGATTGCGCGAGGCGCTCATCGAGGACTGCGGCGAGCTTCTCGCTCTTGGCGCGCGAGGCCTCGACGGCGGCCGCGTCGCGCTTGTCCGCAGGCGTGCGGATGAGCTGCCAGAAAGCCGCCCACATCGCGGGCGTGAAGGCGGTCGATTGCCACTCCATCCAGCGGTCGACGTCGGCGCGGCGCCTGAGGTCTGCTGGCCACAGCGCACCCCCGCCCTCGCGGGCTGCAAGGTAACGCACGATCGCATTCGATTCGTAGAGCACGAAGCCGTCGTCGTCGATCACGGGAACCAGCCCGTTGGGATTTTTCGCAAGGAACTCGGGCGTGTCGTTCACGCCGAACTTGCCGCCCGCGTCGATGCGCTCGTAGGCGAGCCCCATCTCGTCGGCGCACCACACGACCTTCTGCACGTTGACCGATGAGAGCCGGCCCCAGATCCTCAGCATTCGCGCTAGCGGGGCACGTTGGACGGGGGCGGAAGGATCAGCGTCTGGACGGCCTCCTCCCTGGCCGTGAGCCGGATCGCCAGGAACCCCACCGCGGCAAGCGCCAGGATCGACACCACGATCACCACGGCCAGGTGGCGCGCCGACTTCTGCTTGCGCGCGTCCTCGCCCTCGTACTTGTCGACGAGGGCGCGCACGTTGCGCAGTGCCCGTTGCTCCATCTCGCGCTGCGCGTCGTCGTGCGGGGTGCTCATAGCGTGTGCGCTCCGATCATCAAGCGGTCATAAACGGCATATTGCTCCTCGAGGGCGCGGTCTTCCGCACGGCGTGAGCGCTTTACCGTGATCCAGAGCTCGGGGGTGAGCGTCTCGCAGACTTCGGCGGTGTGGCGAACTTCCTCCTCGGCCACCTGCCGTGCCTCCTCCCACGACGGCGCGCTCCAGACTTTCACCAGGTGCCAGGCGAGGGCCTGCACCTGTTCTTCGACCTGCTCTTCCGAAACCTCGGTGACCTCGGCGATCGAGCAGCGGCTACGCGAGCCGACCGCGACGAAGGACGATTCGCAGTGGCAGGGCGGATCGCAACGCGGCGCCTGGTCGAAATCGCACGTCGCGAAGCCGCCGGTCACGACCCATACGCCATCGGCGGCGGCCCCGCACGAGCGGAACACGTGCTCGTCGGAATCGTCGAGGCGCACGGCGCGGAGGAGCTTGGGCATGCCGTTATCATATGCGTAAACCGGAGAATTCATGGCAGCAAAGAGAATCGCCATCGTGACCGGTGGCAACCGCGGAATCGGGCTCGAGATCGCCCGCCAGCTGATGAAGGCCGACATCTTCGTGGTCGTCGGTTGCCGCACCGAACCGAAATCCGCGCTCGCCGTCGACACGCTTCGCGGCACGGCCGGAAGCAACGTGGCGGGATACCCGCTCGACGTGAACGATACCCAGAGCGTGCGCAAGTTCGTCGAGGCGGTAGCGAAGCACCACGGGGCGCCGGGGATCCTGGTCAACAATGCCGGCGTCTATCCCGAGCCCCGGGAAGCCAAGGTGGTCGACACCTCCACCTCGCTGTGGCGCGAGACTTTCGAGACCAACCTGTTCGGCGCCGTGCGCATGTGCCGCGAAGTAGTCCCGCACATGAAGAAGCCGCGCTTCGGACGCATCGTCAACGTTTCCTCGGGCCTCGGCCAGATGCACCACATGGGCGAGGGCAGCCCCGCGTACCGGGTTTCGAAGGCGGCACTCAATGCGCTGACGCGGACGCTCGCCGCCGAGGTCGCCGGCAGCGGCATCCTGGTGAACTCGATGAGCCCGGGGTGGGTCAGAACGGACATGGGCGGGGACGGCGCGCCGCGCTCGGTGGAGGAGGGCGCGGAAACCGCAGTCTGGCTCTGCCTGCTACCCTCCAGCGGGCCCACCGGAGAGTTTTTCCGCGACCGAAAGCCGATACCCTGGTAGACATGAAGCGCCTCTCGCACCGATTGATCCTCGCCTTGGCCGCGCTGCTGCTCGCATCGTGTGCCACCGCCACGCTCACGCGCCTGGCCTTCGCCAACCTGGGTCTCGCCTATTCGAATCTCGGCCCGATGCTCACGTGGATGATCGACGACTACGTGGACCTGACCGACCCGCAGGAGGACTGGGTGCGCGGGCGGGTCGCGCGCACGATGGAATGGCACCGCACTCAGGAGCTTCCGAAATACCGGCGCTTCCTCGAGTCGGTGCTCGCCAAGAGCGAGAAGGCCTTTACCGCGGAGGATGTGGGCGCCCACCAGAAGGAGTTGCGCGGGCATTACCTGCGGTTCGCCGAGCAGCTGGTTCCCGATATCGCGGAGTTTCTCAGCAACGTCGATGCCGAGCAGGCCGGCCAGCTCGAGCGCAAGTTCGCCGACGCGAATGCGAAGTTCACTCGCGAATCGCTGCGCGGCAGCCCCGACGAGCGGCGCAACAAGCGCATGGGCAGGCTCATCGACCATCTCGAGGGTTGGGTCGGCCCGCTCTCCGGCGAGCAGCGGGACCTGGTCGCCACGTATTACCGCACGGCTCCGGACTACTCCGAAGAGATGCTGGGCGAGCGGCGCTTCCGGCAGGGCGAGATCCTCGCGCTGGTGCGCGCGAAAAAGCCCCGCGAGGCGATGGCGGTGGAGCTGCGACGGCTGCTGGTCGATACCGACTCATGGCGCCGGCCGGAATACCTGCAGAAGCTGCGCGCGCGCGACCAGAAGACCTTCGAGTTGTTCGCGGCACTCAGCGCCACCCTTTCCACAGAGCAGCGCGCCGAGTTACAGAAGCGCATCCGCGGCCTCATGCGCGACATCACCACCCTCACCGCCTCGAGCTCGAGGGGTACCGGGGCTGGAGGTTAGGCAAATCTTGGGAACGCAGATGGCCGCAGATGAAAGGCGGATGGCCGCAGATAAAATCTGGAGGGCGGCAGTGATTGGAGTTCGTGGCGCGCATCGAGCGAAGCCCAACCCGTTTTGCCTTTATCTGCG
>JANNKG010000231.1:0-2391 GCA_031396185.1 Burkholderiales bacterium
TAGTTGCGGCCCACGCAGAAGACGTTTTTCGCAGGCCGCGGGATGGGTGCGTGCAGCCTCACGTCGGCGAGGGCTATCCCGTCCACGGAGGCGCGGGAGGCGAGCTCGCGCAACCGGTTGAGCATCGGCAGGCCCGCGTGAATCACGCCCAGCATTGAGGCCGTGTCGTTCGATGCGCCGAGCGCGGCCGCGATGTCGACCACGCGCTGGCCGTCGAGCACCAGGCCCACTCGGGGCGCGCCCGTGGGCAGGGGAGAGAAGGTGGCGAGCTTCATGAAGGCTTCTTATCGCAGGGGTGCCAGGGGATGCAGCTCCGGCTGCCAGCGCGGCGCAAAAAAGGCTTCAACCGCGGACGCCTTGACTTCCGCGAGGCTGGGCGGGCGCCAACTGGGGTTCTGGTCCTTGTCCACGATGAGCGCGCGAATGCCCTCAATGTAGTCGGCGTGTTCCAGGGAACCGAAGATCAAGTTGAGCTCCATCCTGAAGCAATCAGCGAGTGACATCCTGGCGCCGCGCCGGAGCTGCTCAAGCGTGACCGCCAGCATCGTGGGCGAACGCTTCGAGAGGGCGTCGAGGGTCTGCGCAGCCCAGGGCGCGTAATGGGGACGATTCTCGCCTGCCAGCGACTCGACGATGGCCGCGACCGAGTGGCGGCTGAAATGCGCATCGATCGCGGGCCGCATCGGTTCGATCTCGCTTGGGGGCAAGGCACCCGCGCCGACATAGATGTCCGCGAGCCCGCAATAGATGGCATCGGCCGCGCTCAGGGTGGGACCGACGAGGCCAAGATAGATGCCGATCTTGCCCGCAAGGCGCGAGAGAAAATAGCTGCCGCCCACATCCGGAAACGCGCCGATCGCGGTTTCGGGCATCGCCATGCGCGTTCGGTCGCCAACGATGCGCAGGCTCGAGCCCTGGGAAATCCCCATGCCGCCACCCATGACGATGCCGTCAATCACGGCGACGATGGTCTTCGGGTAGGTATGGATGCGATAGTCGAGCGCATATTCGGCCCGGTAGAAATCGCCGGCATACGGCGTACCGTCCTTGGCGCTAGCGTGCAGTGCGCGGATGTCTCCGCCGGCGCAGAAGGCCTTCTGCCCGGCACCGCGCAGGACGACTGTCCGTACCCGCTTGTCCTCCTCCCAGGCGTCGAGCCACCATGCCAACCCCTCGACCATGCCCAGATTAAGGGCGTTGAGTGCCTTCGGGCGGTTGAGGGTGACGGTGGCGACCCCCGAGCGGATTTCGGCGAGCAACTCGCCATCGGCCGCGCTTAGTCGTTCTTCCATTCGGCCTTGCGCTTGCCCAGGAAGGCGCTCACGCCCTCGGTCTGGTCGGAATGGTCGAAAAGGTCCATGAAGCGCTCGCGTTCGAGCGCCAGTCCCGCACGCCGCGGAATGCCATTGCGCGCGTTGTGGATCAGCGCCTTGCAGTACTCGACGGCGCGCGGCGAGAGGGTGCATACCCGCTCGGCGAGCGCGGTGGCGGCCTCGAGCCCCTTGCCCCTGGGCACCACCTCCTGGACGAGCCCGATGCGCATCGCCGTGGCCGCGTCGATGCGTTCGTTGGTAAGGATCATGCGCTTGGCCCAGCCTTCGCCGACAAGCCACGGCAGGCTCTGGGTTCCCGATCCGGCGGGGAGAAGGCCGACCGCGGGCTCGGGCAGGGCCATCTGGGCATGCTCCTCGGCGATGCGGATATCGCAGGACAGCGTGCACTCCAGGCCGCCGCCCATCGCGTAGCCGTTGATCGCGGCGATGGTGACGAAGCGCGAGTTCATCAATGCCTCGAACGCGCTGCCAAAACACGCGATGAAGTGGCGCGCGAGCACCTTGTCCTCCTCGAAGCGCTTCAAGTCCGCGCCGGCGGAGAAGAATTTCTCGCCCGATCCGGTGATCACCGCCGCGTAGACGCTGCGATTAGCGTTGAGTGTCCCGACGAGGGATTCGAGCGTGCGCAGGCCCTCCGGCGTCCAGGTGTTCGCCGGCGGATTGTCGAGGGTGATGAAGGCGGTGTGGCCGCGGATTTCGTGACGGATCATGAGGGCTTCATGTACTGCAGGATCACGCTCGAGAAGTCCTTGGCGCCGTTGCCGTCGACCGAGTGCTTCTGGTAGATCTGCTGCGCGAGAGCGCCCAGCATCACCGGCTGGCGGGCGGATTTGGCGGCGTCGGTGACCAGCGTCAAGTCCTTCAACATCAGGTCCGAGCCGAAGCCGCCCGTGTAGCCGCGCGAGGCGGGTACATTCTCGAGCGACCGCATTCGAGTTGATCCCTCCGTGGCTGATCAAAGTAATCATCGACGACGTGATCCAGGCCGGTAAGACCCAGCTCCTGGCATGGGTATTTCTCGGGCTCTGTGCCGCATATGTGCTGCGGAACCTCTGCG
>JANNKG010000255.1:0-1551 GCA_031396185.1 Burkholderiales bacterium
AGCGGCTCCTGCACGTAGGTCGCGGGCGTGGCGATCGCGACCAGGGGCAGGATCACGTCGCATTTGCGGATGTGGTATTCGATCCACTCCTTGTTGATGGTGATATCGCCCTCGAAGAAATGAAAGCGCTTGCTGGCCATGAGGTCGCCGATCCGATCCGAGCCCATGTCCATGCCGTACACGTCCCAGTCGGTGTCGGCGAGGATGCGGTTCGACAAATGATGACCGATGAAGCCGTTCACCCCGAGGATGCAGATTTTCTTCAAAGGCTCTCTCCCAGCGGGACGGGATCGCGCCCGAGACGCTCACGCAGGTTGTCCGCCCGGAGCGGCTCGCCGTCCAGGTCGCACTCGATGAGATGCAGGGTGTCGCCGTCGGCGCAGCGCGCGACCAGGCGGCCGGCCGGGTCCACCGCGAGGGTGGGGGCGCCCGGCAAGCGGGGCTGCCCGGCGAGGCGACGGGTTCGCAGCAGGCGCAAACGCATCTCGCCCACGTCGGCAAATGCGCCGGGGTAGGGCGGCGCCACGGCGCGCACCAGGTCGTGGATCTCGCGACCGCTCTTCGCCCAGTCGATGCGGCCATCCTCGGGCTTGCGCCCGCCGAAGTAGCTGCCCGATGCCAGGTTCTGCGATACGAGCTTGGCGGTGCCGTCGATGAGCCGGGGGAGCGCGCGGTCGAGGACGACCTCCGCCGCGACGGTGACCTTGCGGAAGACGTCGAAGGCGGTGTCGTCGGGCAGGATCGGCACCGCCATCTGGTCGACGACGCGGCCCGCGTCGGGCTTCTCGACCATTTCGTGCAGCGTGGCGCCGGTTTCGCGTTCGCCGCGCAGAACCGCCCAGTTCACCGGTACGCGACCGCGGTACTTGGGCAGAAGCGAGCCATGCATGTTGTAGGCGCCACGGCGCGCGGTGGCGAGGATCGAAGCCGGAAGCATGTGGCGGTAGTAGAACGAGAAGAGGAAATCCGGAGCCGCGGAAGCCACGCGGACCGCGACCTCCGCGGGATCGCCGGGCGTCGCGACATCGATGCCGTGCTCGCGTGCAAGGCGCTCGACGCTGCCGAACCAGATGTTCTCGCGCGGGTCATCGCGGTGGGTCACGACCAGGGGCACCTCGATGCCGTGGGCCAGCAGAACTGACAGGCAGCGCACGCCCACGTCGTGGTAGGCGAAGACCACCGCGCGCGCGGCCATCAATCGCGTTTCTCCAGGATCGCATCGATCAAGTAGCGCGGGCGCTCGCGCACTTGCTGGTAGATACGCCCCACGTACTCGCCGATGAGGCCCAGGCCGAAGAGCACCACGCCGATCAGGAAAAACTCCAGGATGTCGCGGTCCCAGATGACGGCGATGCCGCCTTCGCCCGCGAGGATGCGCTGCACGATCACCACCACGTAGACGCCCACCGACACCAGCGCCACGAAGATGCCGAAGAGCGAGAAGAGCTGCAGCGGCATCACCGAGAAGCCGGTCACGAGGTCGAAGTTGAGGCGGATCAGCATGTACAGCGAGTACTTGGATTCGCCCGCGTGGCGCTCCTCGTGCTCGAC
>JANNKG010000289.1:0-4991 GCA_031396185.1 Burkholderiales bacterium
GCGCTGCGGCTACGGCGCCGGGCCCGCGGAGCTGATCCGCGGCGTGAACCTGGTGCAGGGGCAGTCGGTCTCTCACACCAGCTCGGTCAGCCAGGCCGCGTCGGTGGCGGCCCTCGATGGCCCGATGGATTTCCTGCCGCCGTTCGTCGAGGCGTATCGACGTCGTCGCGATCTGGTGGTGGCCGCCATGAAGGGCATCAAGGGCGTGGAGTGCACGGTGCCCGATGGCGCTTTCTATGTGTTTCCGGGATGCCAGGCACTGCTGGGCCGCCGCACGCCGAAGGGCAAGGTCATCGCGACCGACATGGACCTCTGCATGTTCTTCCTCGAGGATGCGGGCGTGGCGCTGGTGCCGGGAAGTGCCTTCGAGCTTCCCGGGCATTTCCGCATCTCGTATGCCGCCTCCGACGCCGCACTGGAAGAGGGAATGAAGCGGTTGACGCAGGCCTGCCACCAGTTGGCCAACTAGGGTTACGATTCAGGTATGAAATCCATCGGCCTCCTGGCGCTCCCCCTCCTGCTGGCGGCATGCGCCTCCATGGGCGATGCGCGGGTGCTGAGCCAGGTGGACCTCCAGCGCGTTCGCGCCGGGATGACCCGCGACGACGCGCTGCACCTGCTCGGCAGGCCGTACCAGACGATGAAGTTTCCGCTCTCCGGTTACGAATCCCTGGACTACCGCTACCAGGACCCGTGGGGTTATCTGGCGCTCTTCTCGGTGAGCATCGGTGCGCAGGGAATGGTGATCGGGACGATGACACAACGCCTCAACGACGGCGGCGACCATAGCAACAGCAAGTAGCACCGGAAGAACCGCCGCACTCGTCCTCGTCCTCTGCTTCGCCTGCAACATGTTCGGCCGCGGGGTTGCGGACTCGTACCTCGTCTTCCAGCTGCCACTCTCCGCGGATTTCCACTGGACGCGCGCCGAGGCCTCGAGCGTCTACTCGATCTACCTCATGGTCACGGGGTTGTCGGCGCCCCTCACGGGGATGCTCATCGACCGGTGGGGCGCGCGCGTCGTCTATCCCCTCGGATTGCTGCTGCTGGGCCTCACGTGCTTTCTCGCGAGCCGCCTCACGCAGCTCTGGGAATTCCAGGCGTGCATTGGGCTCCTCGGCGGCATGGGCGTCTCGATGCTCGGCATGGTCCCGGCCTCGATGCTCATCAGCCGCTGGTTTCGCGACCGGATGAGCACGGCGATGGGCGTGGCGTACGCGGGCTTCGGCACCGGGACGCTCCTGATGCTTCCCCTCGCGCAGTACTCGATCGAGAACCAGGGTTGGCGCGAGACCTATGGTTTCATGGGGATCGCGTCCCTCGTCCTGATTCCGCTCCTCTTCCTCCTGCCGTGGCGCGCGATCGCCGGGGATTCGCCGCGCCGCACCCCAAAAGGCGCGCCGCCGCCCGATGCCGCCCGGTCGTGGGCGCTGAAGGAGGCGCTGCGCACACGCCCTTACTGGCAGCTGGTGCAGGTCTTCAGCTTCACCTCCGTCGGGATGATGGCCGTGCTCGCCCAGGTGGTGCCGTTCCTCGTGAGTGCCGGCCTCACGCCGCTTGAAGCCGCGACCGCGTTCGGCATCGCGGGCCTGCTGTCGGTGTTCGGCATGACGGCTTCCGGCTGGTCGGCGGATCGCGTGGGATATCGCGGCACCGCCACGACGAGCTTTGCCTCCACGTTCGTGGGCATCGGCTGCCTGCTCCTGCTGTCGTACGTGCCGGCGGCCTGGCTGGTCGTGCCCTTCGTCCTCTTCTTCGGAATCGCCCAGGGTGCCCGCGGTCCGCTGGTCGCGAGCCTCGCCGCGAAGCACTTCGGCGGCAGCGGCTTCGCGACGATCTACGGGACGATGTTCATGTTCATGTCGATGGGCGGGGCGTTCGGCTCGTGGTTGTCGGGCCTGCTATACGACTTCTCCGGGGGCTACCGTGCGGGCCTCGCTTTCTCGATGGCGTGCGTGGTGATTGCCGCGGCGCCCTTCTGGACGCCCCAACCGCTGCGAGCCGAGCCTCGCGAGTAGATCTCAGCCGAAAGTGAGGTTGACATGGTCACAATTAAGTGATATTTATCACGCCATATGAGCTACTTCTCCGCCCTCGTTCTCAGCCTTCCCACGCGGGACTCGACCGTCCGCATGCGGGTTTGGCGGGCGTTGAAGGGGAGCGGGTGCGGGGTGTTACGCGACGGCGTGTACCTGCTGCCGCGAGACGCGCCCACCCTGCCGGTTTTCCCCGAGGTCGAAACGCAGGTGCGCTCGGCGAACGGCTTCGCGATGATCGTGGACGTCGATTTCAAGACTCCCAAGGCGCTCGACCACGCGCGCGGCCTCTTTGACCGCAGCAAGGATTACGGGGCGCTGGTCGATCGAGTCCGAGCGGAGAAAGGCTCGCTCGCCAAGCTGGGAAAGCGCAAGGCCGAGACCCTCTCCCGCCGCGCGCAGCAGTCATTCGATGAGCTGGCCGCGATCGATTTCTTTCCCGGCGAGGCGAAGCAGCAGGCCGAGGAAGCCGTCCAGGCCTTGCAGGGCGAGGAGCGCCGTCTCTATTTCGCGGGCGAGCCCAAGGCCGTGCGCGGCAAGGTGCGGCGGGTGGATCGCAGCGACTATCGCGGCCGCGTCTGGGCCACGCGCAAGGATCTCTGGGTCGACCGCCTTGCCAGCGCCTGGCTGATCCGGCGCTTCATCGACAAGGAAGCCCGGTTCGAGTGGATCGACGCGCCGCGCAACTGCCCGAAGAAGGCGGTGGGCTTCGACTTCGATGGCGCGCAGTTCACCCACGTCGGCAATCGCGTCACGTTCGAGGTGCTGCTCGCAAGCTTCGGCCTCGATATGGATCCGGCGCTGGCGTCGATCGCCGCCGCAGTCCACTACCTCGATGCCGGCGGCATTCCGGTTGCCGACGCCCGCGGCCTCGAGACCGTGCTCCGCGGGATCAAGACGCGGGAAAAAGGCGACGACGAGAGGGCTTCGAAGGCGTTCGGCGTGTTCGACAACGTCTACGCCGCGTACAGCAGCAGCTAGAAAGTTTTTCTGAAGGCCGGGCTAACGCAGACGCCCGACACACCCAAGGCATTTCGCCCAAGTGCTGCACTGTTCCCCTCGGGGAACGTGGAGACACCATGTCGAAGTGCCATGCAGCGATTTTCATTCTTTCCGCGACAGTCACGCTCGCAGCCTGCGTCGAATCCCGGGACCCCGTTACCGAGCCTCGGGCCAAGGCAGAAGAAGCAGCAAGCCCGATGCTGCGCGTCAAGGAGGACCTCGCGCGCGGCAGGCGTTGGGAGCTCGGTTGGGGCACCGTCCACGTCTACGACATCGCCACCGGTCTCCTGGTGCAGAGCATCAGCCTGCAGGGCGCGAATCTCTCGGCCTCGCGCGACACCCGTCTCCCGGACATGCTGCTCACCCCTTCGGGGGCGATGATCATCTCGAGCAATGCGCAACCGTCGCTCTGGCGCATCAGCCCCGAGCGCTTCGAGGTCGAACGCTTCGACGTCGAGGTGGATCGCGACAATGACAAGGATTTCGGCTTCAGCGATCTCGCCTGGACCGCGGGTGGGAGAGAGCTGCACGCCGTGAGCGCGGCAACCGGCAGCGCGTGGCGGATCGACCTCGCCCGGGGAAAGGCAACCAAGGTCGGGGTAGAGTAGCGCCCATGAGCGATCGTCCCTCCTTCCCGCCTGCCGTCCTCGAGGCCCTGCGCAAGGGCAACAAGCTCGAGGCGATCAAGCTCCTGCGGCAGGCGAGCAAGGCCGGCCTGGTGGAGGCCAAATCGTTGGTCGATGCGATGCAGGGCGCGAAGTCCGCCCGCGCAAAGGCGGCCCCGCCACCCCGGCCGCCCTCCGTGGGCGTGGCGGCCCGACCCGCGCCCGGTCCGCCGATCCCCGGCTACGTGCCCCACTCCAAATCGGGCCTGTCCCCCGGCGAAGTACCGCGCGCGGGGGGCAATTTCTGGTGGGTGCTGGTGCTGGTAGTGGGCGCCTTGGTTATCTTCGCCCTGCGCTGAGCTACTTCCCCGGTGGAGGCAACCCCATGTTGCAGAAATTTCCGATGTACGCCTACATTCCCGCCAATGACGTCGCACGTGCGCGCAAGTTTTACGAGGGCAAGCTTGGCTTCAAGCCGGGGGAGGAAATCGCGGGCGGCGTCACCTATGAATTTGGCGCGAAGACCGCGTGTTTCCTGTATCCGGCCGCACCCTCTGCCGGGACCTCCGAGGCGAGCCAGGCGTTCTGGTCGGTCGACGATCTCGAGCGCGTCATGGTCGATCTTCGGTCGCGCGGTGTGAAGTTCGAGGAGTACGACGAGCCCGGCTTCAAGACGGTCGACGGCGTCTTCGTCGGCGGCGGTGCCAAGGCGGCGTGGTTCAAGGATACCGAGGGCAACATCATGGCGGTGGTGCAGGACCTGCGTTAGCGACGCTTCGTCCTCCGCGCCGGTCCTGTGGACTGCCTTTCAACCAGCGCGATGGGCAGGTCCCGCGCCACTTCTCCCACGTTCTCACCGAGCAGGCCCAGCAACAGCTCCGCCGCGTTCCATCCGACTTCACCCATGGGAAAGTGCACCGTGGTGAGCTCGGGAGTCACGACGCGCGCCATCGGCATGTCGTCGAACCCGGCGATCGACACGTCCCCCGGGATGGCGACGCCTTGCGTCCGCGCCTCGCACATCGCGCCCAGGGCCAGGACGTCGTTGCCGCAGATCACCGCAGTGGGGGGTCGCCGGCTCTTCATGAGTACGGCGAATCCTTCGGCGCCGGCTTCGAGCGAGTAGGGGCGCTGCACCACCGCGCCGTCGGGCAGCGGCACTCCGGCCGAGGCAAGCGCATCGCGCACTCCTGTGAGGCGCGCCGAGGCGCGGTCGTTTCCCTCGACCAGGCCCGCGATCATCGCAATGCGCCGGTGGCCAAGGCTCACCAGGTGTTCGGCGACAATACGGCCCGCGTGCCGGTTGTCGAAGCCCACCGTGGGTTGCTTTCCTTTCGCGCTGCTCCAC
>JANNKG010000298.1:0-1895 GCA_031396185.1 Burkholderiales bacterium
GGGCGGGGGTGCCGCGCTCACGCGCGAGAAGATCGTGGCCGCGGCGAGCCGCACGTTCGTGTGCATCTGCGACGCGTCCAAGCTGGTCCCGGTGCTGGGCAAGTTCCCGCTGCCGGTCGAGGTGATCCCGATGGCGCGGAGCTTCGTCGGCCGGCAGATGGTGAAACTGGGGGGCATGCCGCATCTGCGAAGCGGCATCGTCACCGACAACGGCAATTTGATAATCGACGTGCGCGGGCTCACGATCCTCAAGCCGATGGAGCTGGAGAGCGATATCAACCAGATTCCGGGCGTGGTCACCAACGGCATCTTCGCCCTGCGCCCGGCCGACGTCCTCCTGCTGGCAACCCCCGAGGGCGTAAGAACCCTGGCGAGACCCCGCTAGGGACTTGCTCCCTCAGGCCTTCGGCACGAAGCCCTGGGCCTTGTCGGCACCTTCGCCGAAGAAGTGATTGCGCATCTGCTCCTCGAGGTACTTGCGCGCCTTGGGGTCCGAGAGGTTCAGGCGATTCTCATTCACCAGCATCTTCTGGTGCTCGAGCCAGCCCTTCCACGCCTCCTTCGACACGCTGTCCCAGAGCCGCTTGCCGAGCTCGCCGGGATAGGGGGGGAAATCGAGGCCTTCGGCCTCCTTCTTCAGTTTGACGCAGTTCACCGTGCGTGCCATCTCAGAGTTCCTTCGCGAAGACCTTCGACCTGCGATCGTAGTTGTAAAGCGCCGCCTTGCGTTCCGGGAGCCAGCCGGTATCGGTTTCCGCGAAACCCCGCTCGATGAACCAATGGGACGTCCGCGTCGAGAGCACGAAGACCGACTTGAGCCCCATCTCCCGGGCCCGCGCCTCGGCGTGGGCCAGGAGACGCTCGCCGCGGCCGCCGTCGCGGTAGAACGGATTCACGGCGAGTGCCGCAAGCTCGGCCGTCTTCCGGTCCGGAAAAGGATAGATCGCGGCACACCCCAGGATGTTCCCCTCGCTTTCGAGAACGAAGAAGTGGTCGATCTCGCCCTCGAGCGTCTCGCGCTCGCGCCGGACCAGCACGCCCAGCTGCTCGAGCGGCTCGAGGATCTGCAGGACGCCGGGCACGTCGTCGAGCGTTGCGGCGCGGATGCGCTCGGGCGATTCCGGAACCACCATCGTGCCGATGCCATGGTGGGTGAAGAGCTCGATCAGCAGCGCCCCATCCACGTGGCGGCTGATGAGGTGCACTCGCTTCACCCCGCCGGCGCACGCCTTGATGGCGCACGGCAGGTAGATCTGCACATCCTCGGGCAGGCTCCCCGCGGCGAGCAGCTCGCCCGCCTGCTTGACGGTGAGCTCCGAGATGAGCCGCCCCTTCGCGTCGAGCGCGCCCGCGGTCTCGGTAAGGAAGATGAGCTTGTCGGCCTGCAGCGCGGTCGCCGTCGAGGTGGCCACGTCCTCGAGCGTGCAGTTGAACACGTCGCCGGTGGGCGAAAACCCGATCGGCGAGATCAGCACCACCTCGTGGTCGTCGAGGCGCCGGCGGATGCCCTGCGCGTCGATCTTGCGAACTTCGCCGGTATGGTGGAAATCGACGCCACCGACCACGCCCACGGGCTTGGCGGTCACGAAGTTGCCCGACGAGACGCGAATGTCCGCGCCCCACATGGGGCTATTGGCGAGCTCCATCGAGAGAGCAGCGCCTCCATCTCGACCCGCACGATGCCGTTGGCCTCCTTCACGCACGCGAGCGCGCGATCGTCGGTGACGCGGCGGTTGGCGACATAGCGCGGCTCGACGCCGTGCTGGCGCATCTGCTCCTCGATCTGCGGGCGCGTGCCGTGCACCAGGACCACGCGCACTTCCAGGCTTACCAGGACGTTGATGTCGTGGGTGAGCTGCTGGAACTCGCCGTCGGCGAGCACCTCGCCGCCGAAT
>JANNKG010000319.1:0-9163 GCA_031396185.1 Burkholderiales bacterium
GGCACTTTCGCTAATCGCGTTAGTGCCTCATCAAAACTCATGTTCAACGGTTTTAGTTTCTCTGACATCACGCATCCTTGGCGATCAGCGCCTTGTAAGTAAGGCGGCGATTCTGTGTCGAGTGTAGCAAGTTATTCATGCGCTCGCCTTCCTTCATCGTGCGACGGTTCCAGCGCCACGCAAACACACCAAGGTAACGATCAATATGCTTGTCGCTGGCATGGTGATAGATGCCGATGATCGAGCGCTTGAAGTGGCTGAAAACGCCTTCAATCGTGTTTGTGTACACATCCTCGCTTGAAGGCGACTTCATCCACCGCCGGAGGTTTCGAGTCCTGCTGTTGCGGGTTGAATTCCTTCTCACGCTTGGGCATCGCAGTCTCCTGTGGGGTTGCCGTCCTTACTTGGAGCGGCGTTCCCGGCACAAGGTTCAGGATTTAATCCATCCCGCCATCGTGTCGAGCAGCTCCTTGCGGACTTCCGCATCCTTGCGCCCGGTGTGCGCCGGGACATGGAACGAATGGTCGGCCTCGTCGAAGAGCGCGAGCGTAGCGCGCGCTCCGAGTTTCTTCACGACCGGTTGCAGGAGGTCGAGGCTTGCCAGGTCGTCGCGCGTTCCCTGCAGGAAGAGCATCGGCACCTGTACGTCGAACAAATGCTGCGCCCGCTCGTCCGAAAGCTTGCCCGCGGGATGCAGCGGGAACCCGAAGAACACGAGGCCCTGGACTCCCGGCAGCCTATCAAGGGCTTGCGCCTGCGAGGTCATGCGCCCGCCGAACGACTTGCCGCCCGCGAAAAGCGGCAGCCCCGATCCGCGTTGCGCAGCGACCGCGACCGCGGCACGCACCGCGGCTTGCGCAACCTTCGGCGTGTCGGGGCGCTTCGATCCGCGCTCCATGTAGGGAAATTGGTACCGCAGCGTGGCGATCCCGCGCCGGGCGAGCCCGTCGGCGACAGCGGCCATGAAAGCGTGCGCCATGCCCGCTCCGGCGCCATGCGCGAACACGTAGCAAGCCCGCGCGCGCGCCGGCGCTTGCCAGAGGCCGGAGATGCGCGTCGTTTCGTCGACCGCGATGGTGATGGACTCCGGGGTTGCCTCGGTCATCGCTGCGTGGCGGGGATTTCCATCAGGGCCCGTGCGTAGCCGGGCGCGGTGGGCTCGTGCATGAAGTACACAAAGGTCTCGCGCCAGCCGGTAGCCGCCAGGCGCTCGGCCCATACGCGCAAATCTTCATCGGAATAGGTCTCCAGGCGAAGCCGTACGTAGCCCCATGGCGCGGTTTCGACCATCGGAGGCGGCGCGTTGTCCTCCCGCTCGGACAGGACCAAGGCCGCTCCCGCGGCCTTGAGCGCAGCGTAGACATCATCGTCGAACCACGTCTCGTTGCGGAACTCGAACGCGGCCCCATGCTCCTGCGGAAGGAGCGCGAGGAAGTCGGCGAGCCGCGGCAAGTCCTTCTTCAGGTTCGGCGGGAGCTGGAACAGCACCGGGCCGCGCTTGGCTCCCAGGGCCGCAAGATTCTCATAGAGATAGCCCAGCGGCTCGGCGGACGACTCGACCTTGATCCGCGACATGTGGGTGATGCGACGCGAGGCCTTGATCGCAAAGCGGAACCCTTCGGGCACGGTGCCCGCCCAGGTCTCGAGCACCGACGTCTTGGGCATGCGATAAAAGGTGTTGTTGATCTCAACCGTCGGCAGGCGCTCCGAGTAGAACGCCAGCATCTCCTCCGGCTTGCATTTCTCCGGATAGAAGACGCCCTTCCATTCCTTGAAGGAATAACCGCTCGCACCTGCAAGGATCGTCGACCTGGAATTCGGCATGGCGAAAGACCACCTCAGCGAATACGGCGCAAAGCGGATGTTCGAGGTTACCCCGGAGCCGGGCGCGTCGCTGGCCGAGGGCCGATGGCGTCGCCCTTCAGGCCGCAGCGCTGGCAAGCGGCTTCGAGAGAGTGGTCGGCAAGCGCCTGGACGCGCACTACGAAGCCGGGAGGCGGTCGAAGTCGTGGCGCAGCGTGAAACCGTGACGGGGCTGCTAAAGGGTCGCTAGAGACAGAGAAATCTTCTTGTATTACAATAGCTTCCCCGCGAAACTCAACGTAGTTGTTTAGTTCGGAGGCTGACATGGCTGCGAGATCGATTGCATCGTTGACGGTGTCGTTCGGGCTGGTATCGATCCCGGTGAAGATTTTTTCGGCCACCGAGGCGAGCCGCGCGATCTCCTTCAACCTCCTGCACAAGGGCTGCGGCTCGCGCCTGAAGCAGCAGTACCTCTGCATCAAGGAGGATATTCCCGTCGCGCGCGAGGACATGGTCAAGGGCTACGAATTCGCCAAGGACCAGTACGTGATGTTCGCCCCCGAGGAGCTGAAGGCGCTCGAGGAAGCGGGCAACCAGATGGCCGAGATCACCGAGTTCGTGCCGCTCGAGTCGGTCGACCCGGTCTACTTCGACAAGGCCTACTATCTCGCCCCCGACAAAGGCGGTGCCAAGCCCTACGCGCTGCTGGCCAGGGGCGCTGCGCGAGTCGGGGCGCTGCGCGCTCGGCCGCTGGGCCGCGCGTGGCAAGCAATACATCGTGATGATCCGGGCGGTCGAGGAAGGCCTCGTCATGCAGCAGCTCCTCTATGCAGGGGAAGTGCGCTCCATCAAGGAAATCGAAATCCCGGCCACGGAAGTGAAGCCCGCCGAGCTGAAGCTCGCCCAGCTCCTGATCGAGCAGCAAGCCTCCGACACATTTGATCCCAGCCAGTATGTCGACGAGGTGTCCAAGCGCATCGAGGCGGCCGTGCAACAGAAGGTCGAGGGCCAGGAGATCGTCATGACCGAGGAGCCGCACGGCGGCGGCGGCCAGGTGATCGACCTCATGGAAGCATTGCGCGCGAGCCTCGAGAAGAAGGCGCCTGCGCGCGCCAAGGCGGTCCCGCCACCGGCGGAAGCTCGCAAGCCGGCCAAGCGCGCGCAGCAGGCCGAACCGGCACCGGTTGCGCGAAAGGCGCGGAATAAGGGCTAGCGCACAAGACGACGGGGACATGCACCCGTACGGCGTTCGCGACGTCGAGCGCCTGCTCCACCTGCCGCGCAACACCATCCGCGCGCTGATCGCCGCGGGCTTCGTGACTCCCGCGCGCGGCCCGCGCAATGCCTGGCGCTTCTCGTTCCAGGATCTGATCGTGCTGCGCACCGCGCAGACGCTCGTCGCCGCGCGCGTCTCCAACCGGCGGATCGCGAAGTCGGTAAAGGAACTTCGCCGCCACCTGCCCCATTCGATGCCCCTGTCGGGCCTGAGCATCGGCGCCGTTGCCGATCGCGTGGTGGTGCGCGAAGGCGACAGCCACTGGCAGGCGGAGTCCGGGCAATACCTTCTCGAGTTCGGCGGCGATCCCGCGCAGGGCTCGCTCAGCGTGATCGAACGCAAACCGGAGGCGCCGGAACTCCACACCGCTCCGGACTGGTTTGCCGAGGCGCTCGCGCTTGAACGCGACGACCCTCGCGGAGCCCTGGTCGCCTACGCGAAGGCGATCGCTGCCGACCCGGCGCGCATCGAGCCGCGCATCAACATGGCGCTCCTCCTGCACGAGGCAAGTCGCCTCGCCGAGGCGGAGCGCTGCTACCGTGAGGCGATGGGGGCTTGCGGCGGCCATCCGCTCCTGCTGTACAACTTCGGCCTCCTGCTGGAGGACCTCGGCCGCATGCCCGAGGCGGCGCAGGCATACGCCCTGGCAGTCCAGGGAGATCCCGCCTTGGCCGACGGCCACTACAACCTCGCGTTGGTGTATCAGAAGCTCGGCAAGCCCAGGGAGGCAATCCGCCACATGTCGCACTATCGGCGACTGGTCGAGCCCTAGCGCGGTAACTCCGCATTCACGGAATTTCTCGAGGCTATACTTACCGCCACGACCGGTCATCAACGGGCGACGCAGGGGGAGATACACGATGTCCGAGGCGCTCAGAATCCTGTCGGTCGGCGCGGGAACGCTGCTGGCAATAGTGGTTTTTGCGGTGATCGTCTTCTGGTTCATCGAGGATGTGACGCAGAAGAAACATGCCGTGCTGCGCAACTACCCGGTCATCGGCCGGCTGCGCTACTTCTTCGAAAAGCAGGGCGAATATTTCCGCCAATACTTCTTCGCCGGCGACCGCGAGGAGATGCCATTCAACCGCGCCACTCGCGCGTGGGTTTACCGCGTCGCCAAGCAGGAAGACGGCAGCGGCATCATCGGCTTCGGCTCTACCTACGACATGAAGGCCCCCGGCGCGATCCTGTTCGTGAACGCGCCGTTCCCGGTCCAGGAGTGGGAGCGGCAGGCCACGCCCGCCCTGGCGATCGGCGAGGGCTGGTGCGAGCATCCCTTCGTCGCCCGCTCGCTCGTGAACGTGAGTGGCATGAGCTTCGGCGCCATCTCGAAGCCTGCGGTGCAGGCGCTGTCGCGCGGCGCGGCGCTCGCCGGTTGCTGGCTCGATACCGGCGAAGGCGGCCTCTCGCCGTATCACGTCGAAGGCGGCTGCGACGTGATCATGCAGATCGGTACCGCGAAGTATGGAATCCGCGACGCCGAGGGAAATTTCTCGCGCGAGCGCGCCAAGGAACTCGGCCGCCAGGTGAAGGCCTTCGAGATCAAGCTCTCGCAGGGCGCCAAGCCCGGGAAGGGCGGCGTACTGCCGGGTGGAAAGGTCACCGACGAGATCGCGCGCATCCGCGGCATTCCCGCGGGCCAGGATTCGATCAGCCCCAATCGCCACCGCGACGCCGCGAACACCACCGAGCTCCTCGACCAGGTGGCCCTGATCCGCTCCCTCACCGGTCGCCCGGTCGGCATCAAGACGGCGATCGGCGGGTGGTGGTTCCTGAACGACATTGCCGAGAACGTACTGCGCCGGGGCCTCGAATTCGCGCCGGACTTCCTGGTGATCGACGGCGGCGAGGGCGGCAGCGGTGCCGCGCCCCAGGCGCTCTTCGACCACATGAGCCTGTCGATCGAGGAGGCCCTGCCGCGCGCCGCCGACATGCTTTACGAATCGGGCCTGAAGGATCGCATCCGGCTCGTGGCCTCGGGCAAGCTCATCACCTCGGCGCGCGCCGCGTGGGCGTTGTGCGTCGGCGCCGATTTCATCAACACCGCGCGCGGTTTCATGTTCTCGCTGGGCTGCATCCAGGCGCTGCGTTGCCACACCAACACCTGCCCCACGGGGATCACGACCCACAATCCGCGCCTGCAGCGCGGCCTGGTCGTCCAGGAAAAATTCCAGCGCGTGGCCAACTATGCGACGGGCATGAACAAGGACATCGAGATGATTGCGCACGCCTGCGGCGTGGCACACCCGCGCCTGCTGCGCCGCGAGCATTGCCGCATCGTGCAGGCGAACGGCGCCACGGCCGCGCTGAACATGCTCTATCCCTATCCAAAGGCGAAGGCCGGCGCGGGGCTGGCCCGGGTCGTCGCCGCCGCCGCCCAGGCCTGCGCGCTGCAGCCGGCCGAGTGAACGCGGCGGGGCTCGCCGATGCGATCCTCGTCCTGCACGCGGCCTTCGTGGTGTTCGTGGTGGGCGGACTCGTCGCGACCTGGATCGGCCTCGCCATGGACCTGGCCTTTGCGCGCAATCCGTGGTTCCGAGGCCTGCACCTTGCAGCCATCGGCTGTGTGGTGATGGAGGCGATCCTCGGCATCATGTGTCCGCTCACCGTCTGGGAGGACGCCTTGCGCGGCGAGGCGTCCGGGCGCGGCTTCATCCAGCGTTGGGTCCACGCGTGGCTTTTCTGGAACTGGCCACTGTGGGTGTTCACCACGCTCTACGTGGCATTCGGCGCACTCGTCGCCGCCACCTGGTGGCGCTTCCCGCCGCGGCGCTGAGGCCTACTCGATCCCGAGGACGGTGTTGACCGCGGCAACCAGGCCACTGATCTTGAAAGGCTTGGTCACGTAGCCGTCGGCGCCGAGTGTCAGCCCGCGCGCGACATCGGTCACCTCGGACTTGCCGGTCATCATGATCACCGGCAGCTTCGACAGCTTCGGGTTGCCGCGAATCCGCTCGAGGATCTGGAAGCCGTCGGCATCGGGCAATGAAACGTCGAGCAGCACGATGTCCGGCAGCGGCGGCTTGTTGAACTCGGCGTTGATTTCGGTGCGGTTGCGCGCAAAGCGCGTGAGAAACCCGGCCTTGGCGAGCACTTCGCCCACGAGCTTCAGCAAGTCGCTGTCGTCCTCTACCACGAACACCGAATGGCGGTCGCCGCTGCGCGGCACCACGCGCCCGGAACTCGCGTGGCGCGCCATGGCGACGTAGAAACCGGTCTTGGCGAGTTGCGGGCTGCCGGTGGCGGCTTCCTTCTTTGCGCTGGCGACCTTCTCCGGGGCCGGCGGCGGCGACGGCGTGTCCGGCATCCTGGTGAAGTCGAGCTCGTCGTCGACGCTCATGCGGCCTCCCCCGCATTCCCGGCCTTCTTCTTCTGTCCGATGCGGCTTTCCTCGCCCCGCATCAGCTTGGCGATGTTTTCGTGGTGGCGCGCGACGAGGAACACGCACATCGCGACCGTTGCGGCGAACAACGGGCCCGCGCCCAGGAGATGCCAGGCCGCCAGAGGCGCGAAGACCGCGGCCGCGATCGAGCTGAGCGAGGAATAGCGCGAGACCACGACCACCGTGAACCACGCGAGCGCCACCGCGAGGCCGAGGCGCCAGTCGAAAGCGATCAGCACTCCGGCGGCCGTCGCCACGCCCTTGCCACCATGGAAGCGCAGCCACACCGGAAAGACGTGCCCGAGGAACGCCGCGAAGCCCACCAGCGCGACCAGCTCGTCGGCAAGGCCCAGCATGCGCGCGGCGAGCACCGCCGCCCAGCCCTTCGCCACGTCGCCGGCAAGCGTGAGCAGCGCGGCAACGCGACTGCCGGAGCGCAGCACGTTGGTCGCACCGATGTTGCCCGAGCCGTAGGTGCGGGGATCGGGCAGGCCCATCACGCGGCTCACGATGAGCGCAAACGGGATCGAGCCGGCCAGGTAGCCGCCAAGTGCGCAGAGGAACGCCATCATGGCCATACTTTACAATACGCGCCCATGGACACGATCTTCATCCGCGAATTCCGCGTCGACGCCTGGGTGGGGATCTACGAGTGGGAGAAGCAACGCGCACAAACCCTCGAGATGGATATCGAGATCGGCATTCCCGGAAGCGACGCCGGCCGCACCGACAACATCCACGATACGGTCCACTACGGCGAGGTGGTCGAGCGGATCGTGGCCGAGCTTGCCGAGCGCCGCTTCAAGCTTCTCGAAAGCCTTGCCGAACACGTCTGCGCAATCGTCATCGGCGACTTCAAGGCGCCGTGGGTGCGCCTCTCGGTGGCGAAGCTGGGCCACATCCGCAACGTCCGCAAAGTGGGCGTGGTGCTCGAGCGGCGACGCGCCGAGAGCGCATGACGCCGTGCTGAAGTGGGTCCTGGTGCTCGCCGTCGGCGTGGTCGTGATCATGCTGCTGACGCCGTGGCTCGCGCGCTATGGCCTCGGCCGGCTTCCCGGGGACATCACCGTACGCTGGCGTGGCCGGCCGGTGTTCCTGCCGATCACCTCGACAATCCTGCTGTCCCTGCTCCTCACGCTGGTCGCGCGCCTGGTCTAGCCGTCGGTGAAGATCTGCCGGTAGGCGACGTAGGTCGAGGCGATCGCAACGGGGAACCAGACGAGCAGGCCCAAGCCGATCGGCAGCACCGCGAGGAACGCGCCCACGGTCATCACCAGGCCGTAGAGCACGAACGGGACAATGTTGCGGAAGCAGGCGAAGAAACTCGCCTTCATCGCCGCGACCAGCGACATGTCATGCATCTTCACCAGCACCGGAGCGAACCAGTAGGCAGCCATCAGCGGCACCATGAGGCCGGCGGCCACCAGGACGCCAATCGTCATCGAGCCTGCAGAGGCGGCGAGTGCCGCCAATGCGGTGCTCGAGTCTCCGGTCATGACGGCCGCAAGGACAGAAAATCCAACGAACACCATGAACACCAGCGCGATGGCAAGCCACCCGAGCAGGAACAAAAGCCCCACGACGAGGAGGCTCCCAAGGTGCCTGGTGAATCCGGCAAAGAGGTGTTCGAGCTCGAACTCGCCGCCCTTCTCGAGCGACCGGCAGGCGACGGCGAACCCCGCCGCGAAAACCCCCTGCAGGAGCTGGAAGGCGAGCGTGCCGATGAGAGGGACGATGTTCACCACGATCGCGATCACGATCAGCACGACGATCGAGACGAGCCACATGAGCGGCGCGCGCATGAAGAGTCCCCACCCTTCCGCGATCCAGCCCCACCCGGCGCCCGCCGCGAGGCCGCGGCCGGGCAGGACGAGCTGGATTTCCGGGTCGAACGGTGGCGTCGGCGGCAGGCCCTGAACCTGGGTGGCACTCATTTTTTTCTCCCTGGGGAATTGCGGGGAAGGCTACTCCTCCAGCGCCACCTGAACAAGCACGGGGGAAAGCACTCGCGCGAGCTCCGCGGGCGCCATGCCCAGCAGGTAGCCGCGCCGCCCGCCATTGATGTAGATGCGCTCGAGCTCCAGCACCGAGCGCTCGAGGTAGGTCGGCATGGCCTTGCGCGTGCCGAAGGGAGAGGTCCCGCCGATCAGGTAGCCCGAGTGCCGCGTGGCCACTTCGGGCTTGCAGGGTGCGATCCGCTTCGCGCCGGCCTGGCGCGCGAGCTCCTTGGTGGACACTTTGCGGTCGCCGTGCATGAGCACGATGAGCGGCTCACCCTTGTCGTTCTCCATCACCAGCGTCTTGATCACCTCATGTTCGGCCACGCCCATGGAGACCGACGAGTGACTCGTGCCGCCGTGCTCGCGATACTCGAACTCGTGCTCGGTGTAGGCCACACCGTGGCTGGCGAGGAAGGTGGTGGCGGGCGTATTCATTGCAGGAGCACCCGCGCCAGCAAGCTGAGCCCGGTGAGGACCAGCAGCGCCCCCACCGCACGTCGCATCTGCTCCTGGCTTAACCCCAGGTGGATGCGGGTGCCGAGCTTCACGCCGATGAGCGCGAACGGCGCGAGGGCGACTGCGCCCAGCAGCAGGCTCATGTGGAGCAGCAGACCGCCGATCGCATAAATCACGGCGCGGCTGAAAGCCGAGATCGAGATGAGGGTGGAGATGGTGGCGCGGATCTGGCTCTTGTCCTTCAGG
>JANNKG010000437.1:0-1906 GCA_031396185.1 Burkholderiales bacterium
CCCGCAGCTTGGCCTTCAGGGTGACCTGCAGGCAGTACGCCAGGAAGGCCACGAAGATGTGGGCCTCGATGCGCTCCTCGGTGCCCTCCTGCATGTCGGCCGCAGTGTCGTCGCAGGGCAGCTGCGGCGGAAAGCGGTGGAAATGGGTGTCCGGCTCGAGCGTCAGGTGATAGGCGCTGATGTGCGGCGCGCCGTGCGCGATCGCCTCGCGCACGTCGGCCAGCGCCGCGTCGAGTGATTGGCCGGGGAGCGCGTACATCAGGTCCACGTTTACGGTGTCGAAGAGCCCCAATGCGGCTTCGATCGCGCGCCGCGCCTCGTCGGCACCATGCACCCGTCCTAGCGCTGCGAGCTTCGCATCGTCGAAGCTCTGAACTCCGATCGACAGCCGGTTCACGCCCGCCTCCCGGAAGCCGCGGAAACGCTCGGCCTCGAAGGTCCCAGGATTCGCCTCCATCGTGATCTCGGCGTCCGGGTCCACCGGCAGGCGGGTACGGATCGCCGTCAGCAGGCGATCGATGGCACGGGGGGAAAAGAGGCTCGGCGTCCCCCCGCCGATGAAGATGGTGTGCAGCTTCCGGCCCCACACGCTCGCCAGGCTCGCCTCGAGATCGGCGGTGAGCGCGTCCACGTATTCATCCTCGGGCAGGTCGCCGCGCTTCTCGTGGGAGTTGAAATCGCAATACGGGCATTTCTTCAGGCACCAGGGGATGTGCACGTAGAGTGACAGCGGCGGCAGTTCCGAAAGCCTCATCGCCGTTTCGCTCGAGCGAGCCGCTCCTCGTCGCGTGCCAGGTTCTCGACGATGGCGAGGAGGGTCGCGCGCATGCGGGCCACGTCCCGCGCCGCGACCCCTGCGATGGCGACGTGGTTGACCTCCTCGGCGAGCGGCACGAGCTTGCGCTTGAGCGCGCGGCCGCGCGGCGTGAGGTACACGTGGACATTCTTGCGGTTGTCGTTGACCCGCCGGCGCTCCACGTAGCCGAGCCGCTCCATCGCGCCCACCGCCGTGAAGGTCGTCGGCTCCATCACGCCCGCTTCTGCCGACAGCTCGCGTTGGGTGAGGCCGTCGTGCTCCCAGAGGATGCGCAGGAACGTCCAGTGGCCGAACGACACGTCGTGCCCGGCGAGGCGAATCTGCAGCGCCCGTACCAGCGCGCGAGTGGCATCCTTCACCAGGTGCGCGAGCCGGTCGTCGGGAACCGCTTCGCGCCAGTGCCGCAGGATCACGTCCTGCGTCGGATGCTTTTCCATAGGCGATTATCCCACCGCCACCTGGTGTTGCAGCGCGACCTCGGTGCCGGTACGCGCCGATTCGAGCAGGGCGAGACACACCTCCAGCGTCGCTCGTCCCCAGGCGGCGTCGTGCGTCCCTGCGCGGTTCTCGAGGGCGGCGTCGCACAACTCGTCGAGCACCGCGGCACGCGGCACGGCGGGCCGGGCCAGCGGCTCGAAGCGGCGTTCGCGGTCGTTGTACACGTGCACGCCGTCGGGCATGGGGCGGATGTCGCCGCGCTCGCAGGTGACCACGACGAAGCCGAAGTGCTCGTGCCATGGCGCTTCCCCGCCCGCCCGCCGGAAGTCTGCCCCGCCGTAGCTGCGCGCGGTCTTAGCGTTCTCCTCGGCCTCGGGATCGCTCGTGGAAGCGAGCGCGCGGCGCGCGGCGCCGTAGCTCGCGGCTTCCTTCACTCGGCCGAGCTCACCCACGCCACCCATCAGGTCGTCGGAATCGAAATGCCCGTAGCCGCTGTAGGTGAGGGAGGCAAAAGCGCCGTCGGTGAAATTGAGCAGCGCCGCATAAGCGCCCTCGGTGGGCCGAGCAGGATCCCAGGCGCCGGTCTGGCTCCGCACGCTCGCCACGCGGCCGCCCCCGAGGAGCCGCACGATGTCGACCTGATGCGCCGCC
>JANNKG010000495.1:0-11179 GCA_031396185.1 Burkholderiales bacterium
TCGATGAGGCGCAGCAGGTTCGAGACTCCGACGCGCGATCGGCCCACGGCGCGCGCGGCCTCCTCGTGGGTAGCTTGAACTCGTCGATCAGGCGCTTCAGCCCGTTGGCCTCCTCGAGCGGGTTCAGGTCCTCGCGCTGGATGTTCTCGATCAGGCCGATGCCCAGCGCGGCTTCGTCGGGCACTTCGCGTACGACGGCGGGAACATGCTCGAGCCCCGCAAGGCGTGCCGCGCGCCAACGCCGCTCGCCGGCAAGGATCTCGTACTGCGCCGGGCCCACGGGCCGCACCACGATCGGCTGGATCACGCCGCGCACCTTGATCGAGGCCGCGAGCTCTGCGAGCGAGGCTTCGTCCATGCGCGTGCGCGGCTGGTACTTGCCGGGCTTGATCGCGCCGACCGGGAGTTGGGCAAGTTCGTCCTCCCCAGTGCGCGGGGCGCTTCCGCCAAGCAGCGCATCGAGCCCGCGGCCCAGGCCCTTGTGGCGCGCCGTCACGCGGCCTCCATCACTTCGAAACCGTTGCGACTGAGAAGCTCGCGGGCAAACTGCAGGTGCGCGAGTGCTCCCTTGGAGGCAGGGTCGTGGAGCAGCACCGGCTTGCCGAAGGACGGAGCCTCGGCGATGCGGATGTTGCGAGGAATCACCGTGTCGAACACCTTGTCGCCGTAGTGGCGCTTGAGCTCGTCGGACACCTGGACGGTGAGCGTGCTACGCGGGTCGTACATGGTGCGCACCAGCGCCTCGATCTCGATTCGCGGGTTCAGGTTCTGCTTCACCTTGCGCAACGTTCCCACCAGATCGGACAGCCCCTCGAGCGCGTAGTACTCGCATTGCATCGGGATGATGACGGCGTCGGCCGCGGTGAACCCGTTGACGGTGAGCATGTTGAGCGCCGGGGGGCAATCGATGACGATGAAATCGTAGTTCAGCGCGACCGGGGCCAGCGCCTCGCGCAGGCGGAACTCGCGGCGTTCGAGGGGGATCATCTCGACCTCGGCGCCCGCGAGGTCGCGGTTGGAGGGCACGATGTCGTACTGGCCCTCGCACGCCTTGATCGCCTCGGCGATGCCGTGTTCCCCGAGCAGCACTCCATAGACCGTGCGCTCGCACGCGCTCTTGTCGATGCCGCTGCCGGTGGTCGCGTTGCCCTGCGGATCGAGGTCAACCAGCAGCACGCGCCGCCCGTAGTGCGCGAGGCTTGCAGCAAGATTCACGGCGATCGAGGTTTTTCCCACTCCGCCTTTCTGGTTCGCGACCACGAAGATGCGAGCGCTCACGCGGCCTCCAGGAGGACGAGGTGGCGCTTGGCTTCGAGGTTCGGAACCGCGAGCTCTACCACCTGTGCCACGCGATGGGTGGCCGGGACACGCGCGATCTCCTCGAAGGGGTAGATTCCCTTCATCGCGAGGAGCCTGCCCCCGGGCGCGGCGAGGTGTTGAGACTGGACAACGAAATCGGAGAGTTCCGCGAAGGCGCGCGACACTACGGCATCGAAGCGTTGCGCCGGCTTGTAGTCGTGCACGCGCTCACAGGCCACGGTGATGTTCGCGAGCCCGAGCTCGGAGCGCGCCTGCTCCAGGAATGCGCACTTCTTGTGGCTCGAGTCGAGCAGCGTGAAATGCAGCTCCGGGCGCGCGATGGCGAGCGGGATGCCGGGAAATCCAGGGCCCGAGCCGACGTCGATCACGGTCTTGGCATCGCCCAGGTGGGGCAGGAGGGTGAGGCTGTCGAGCAGGTGGAGAATCACCATCTGGGACGTGTCGCGCACCGCCGTCAGGTTGTGGACGCGATTCCATTTCTCGACTAACTCGAGGTGCGCCGCAAGGCGGCCGCGCGATTCTCCCGGCAGGTCGATTCCCATGGCGCCCAGGCCGTGCTCAATCGGGGCCGCCAGGCTCATGCGCTCTGCTCGAGGCGCACTGCACCGGCACGCCGCTTGAGATGCACCAGCAACAGCGAAATTGCCGCGGGAGTAACGCCCTGGATGCGCGCGGCCTGGCCCAGGGTTTCGGGGCGATGCTGCGCGAGCTTCTGCTGCACTTCCTTGGACAGGCCGCGAACCGACGCGTAGTCGAAGCCGGAAGGAATGGCCCGCAGTGCCTGCGAGAGCTGGTGTTCCACTTCCACCTTCTGGCGATCGATATACCCCGAGTATTTAGCTGAAATTTCAAGCTGCTCGGCAACGGCCGGTCCCACCTTCTCGGACGAATCGTGCATCCAAGCGTGAAGTGAGTCATAACTAACGTTCGGGCGGCGTAAGAGATTAAATAGCGAGTGCTCACGATCGAGCGGCTGTCCGAGCGCTTTGAGTTGGCTCTCGAGCGGGACGTCGTGAGGGCGAACCCAAAACGCTTTCCAGCGGGCCGTTTCGCGCTCGATGGCGTCGCGCTTGTCGCAAAACGCCCGCCAGCGTGCTTCATCGACGATGCCGAGCTTGCGGCCGGTTTCCGTCAGGCGAAGGTCCGCATTGTCCTCGCGCAGTTGCAAGCGGTATTCCGCCCGGCTGGTGAACATCCGATAGGGCTCGGAGACGCCCTGCGTGACCAGGTCGTCGACCAGCACACCGAGATACGCCTCGTCGCGTCGCGGGCACCAGCCCGCCTCGCCGCGAACCTGCAAGGCAGCATTCAGCCCCGCGAGAAGGCCCTGCGCGGCAGCTTCCTCGTAGCCCGTCGTTCCATTGATCTGTCCTGCAAAGAACAACCCCTGGATAGCCTTAGTCTCGAGGGAGGCCTTGAGCCCGCGGGGATCGAAATAGTCGTACTCGATCGCATAGCCGGGCCGCAGGATATGCGCTTTTTCCAATCCCGGGATCGAGTTCACGAGAGCAACTTGCACGTCGAAGGGCAGGCTCGTGGAAATCCCGTTGGGGTAGACCTCGTGGGTGTCCAGGCCTTCGGGCTCGAGGAAGATCTGGTGCGAGGGTTTGCCCGCGAAGCGGTGGATCTTGTCCTCGATCGAGGGGCAATAGCGCGGCCCGATGCCCTCAATCACGCCGGTGAACATCGGGGAGCGGTCGAGACCGCTACGAATCACCTCGTGAGTGCGCTCGTTGGTGTGCGTTATCCAGCAGGACACCTGGCGCGGGTGCATGGTGGCATCGCCGAGAAAGGAAAACGCCGGAGTGGGGCGGTCTCCCGGTTGCTCGGTGAGGCGCGAAAAATCGATCGTTCGCCCGTCGATGCGCGGGGGCGTACCGGTCTTGAGGCGCCCGACGGGCAGGTCGAGCTCCCGCAAGCGCGCGGCGAGCGACAGCGAGGGCGGGTCGCCGGCGCGGCCGGCCGCGTAGCGTGCGAGGCCCACATGCACCAGTCCGCCGAGGAACGTGCCGGCCGTCAGGACCACGGCGGGCGACTCGAAACGCACGCCGATCGCCGTCACTGCGCCCACTACGCGGTCGCCCGCGATCAGGAGGTCGTCGACGGCCTGCTGGAAGATCCATAGGTTCGGCTGGTTTTCCAATCGCCGGCGAATCGCCGCCCGGTAGAGCGCTCGGTCGGCCTGGGCACGGGTAGCGCGCACCGCGGGCCCTTTGCTGGCATTGAGGGTGCGGAACTGGATACCCGCCTCGTCGGTCGCGAGGGCCATCGCGCCGCCCAAAGCGTCGACCTCCCTGACCAGGTGGCCCTTGCCGATGCCGCCGATCGACGGGTTGCACGACATTTGCCCGAGAGTCTCGATAGCGTGCGTCAGGAGCAGCGTGCGGGCGCCGGCACGCGCCGACGCAAGCGCAGCCTCAGTACCGGCGTGCCCTCCGCCGACCACGATGACGTCAAACCGCCGAGGAAAATCCATTGCCCGCACACCCGGGATGAAAACGCCCCGCCGGATCGGCGGGGCGAAAACGGAATTCTACGGGAATCAGGGACGCGGCCCCACCTTTGCGTTCCACGTGGAACCTTAACGCGGCGCCTGGAGGAACGTTGTCGCCCGCTCCAAGGATTCAGCGCGGGCCGCGGGATCAGGTCCGACGGTCGCACCCCACCCCGTCGGGCTCGAGGGATTTCGCACCTCCGGGCGAAGGCGGACCCGCCCGTCGACCCGATCGAAAGCGTGATGGGCGCCTTCGTAAACGTCGATCGACATCAGTGCGCCCTGGGCCCTGGACTCCGCGACCAGTCTTTCGCAGAAACGCGCCGGGGTCCAGTCGTCGGCACCACCTGCCTGGATGAGCAGAGGGACGTCGGGGCGATACTGGCCGCGGAGAAGCCCGGCGCATCCGGGATAGAAAGCGACGCCGGACCTGAATCGCGGGCCGTCGGGTTCGCGCCCCGGCGCGTCGAGCCGCAATGCGTGGAGCGCCGTCGTTCCGCCGTTGGACCAGCCGAACACGTGAATGCTTTCCGCATCGATGTACGGCTCCTTGGCAAGCCAGCGCAGGGCTGCATGAGCGTCGCGCGGACGATCCGCAGCTGGTGATATGCGCCTCTCCTTCTGGGTGCAGATTTCACGCTCCCCGCGAGGCCCGAAGCTGTCGACCAGCAATGCGGCAAAGCCGGAACGCTGGAGGTGCACGGCCCAGGCCTCGTAACTTCTTGTCGGCTCACCACTGGGCGTCCACATGCCGCTGCAGCCGTGGAGCAGGACAACGGCGGGCGCCTTGGTCACGCCCTCCGGGCGGTACAGGCGCCCGATCAATTCCAATCCCGGGCCGGGAAAGCGCACCTCTACCCCTGCGGCCCCGGCAAGGCAGGGAACCAGCAGCGCGATTCGAAATAAACGTTTCACGTGGAACATCTACTTGCCGATGCAAAATCGGCTGAAAATTTCGCCCAACAGGTCGTCGGCACTCACTTCCCCAGTAATTCTACCAAGAGCGGCCTGGGAGAGCCGGAGCTCTTCTGCTTGTAATTCAAAGGCTTGGGAGCATTCCGCAGCTTTTTCGAGGTGTGAGGCAGCTTCTTCCAAGGCGATCAGGTGGCGCTCGCGCGCCAGGAATACGCCTTCACTCGGCGGGCGCCATCCCGCGACCTCGAGGAGCCAGGCGCGGAGCTGCTCCACGCCCGATCCCGTCTTCGCCGAAACCCTCAGCACCATCTCGCCATCGACGGTGCTTCTCCCCGCATTCCCGCCGCAGAGGTCGATCTTGTTGACGACACGGGCAACCGGCATATTGCGCGGCAAGCGCGCGCGCAACGCCAAGTCCTCGCCGGTCGCGCCGCTCGCGTCCTCGATGAAAAGGGCGGCTCCCGCGCCGTCCAGCGCGCGCCAAGTGCGCTCGACACCGATTCGCTCGACTTCGTCGGTGGCATCGCGTAACCCGGCAGTATCGACAAGGTGGACAGGAACCCCCTCGAGGCTAACGGTGGCTCGAACGTAATCCCGGGTGGTTCCCGCAATCGCCGTGACGATCGCAATCTCGTCGCCCGCAAGCCGGTTAAGCAGGCTCGACTTGCCCACATTGGGTCGCCCGACGAGCGCCACCGTCAGGCCCTCGCGCAATACCGCGCCTTGTTTTGCCTCATCGAACAGGAGCCGCAAGCGGCTGCGAAGGTACGCGATCCTCTGGAGTTGCCAGCGCCTGTCGGCGGGGTCGATCTCCTCCTCCGGGAAATCGATGCACGCCTCGACGTGGACGCGAAGCTCTATCAACGCTTCTACGAGCTCGTGGATGCGGGCGGAAAACTCGCCCGCGAGACAGCGTGCCGCGCTGCGCGCCGCCTCGGCGCTCGCCGCCTCGATGAGATCGGCCACTCCCTCGGCCTGCGCCAGGTCGATGCGATCGTTGAGGAATGCGCGGCGCGTGAACTCCCCCGGCTCGGCGAGGCGGGCGCCCAGCTCCACGCAGCGACGCAGGAGAAGCTGCATCACCATCGGACCGCCGTGGCCCTGCAGCTCGAGCACATCGTCTCCGGTGTACGAGTGCGGTGCGGGAAAGAAAAGTGCGATGCCCTGGTCGATGGCACTGCCGTCCGATGCCGAGAACCGGGCGAGCGTGGCGTGGCGTGGCGAAGGAACTTCACCCACGATCCCGAGGGCCACTGCTTGTGCCCGCGCGCCTGCCACACGCACTACTCCGATGCCGCCGCGTCCCGCGGGCGTAGCGATGGCGGCGATGGTCTCGCCGCCGCCGCTCAGCGCCGGACCTTCGCCTTCGACTCGGCGAGGATGGTGCGGTTGATATGCCACTGCTGCACGATCGACAGCAGGTTCTGCACTACCCAGTACAGGACCAGGCCGGCGGGGAAGAACAGGAAGAAAATGCTGAACATGATCGGCATCATGAGCATGATGCGCGCCTGCATCGGATCGGCCGGCTGCGGATTGAGCTTGGTGGTGACGTACATCGAAACCGCGTAGATCACCGGCAGGATGAAGTATGGATCGGGCGCCGAAAGATCCTTGATCCAGCCGACCCAGGGCGCGTGCCGCAGCTCGATGGAGGCGAGCAACACCCAATAGAGGGCGATGAATACCGGAATCTGCACCAGGATCGGCAGGCAGCCGCCGAGCGGGTTGATCTTCTCGGTTTTATACAGCTCCATCATCGCCTGGTTCATCTTCTGGCGATCCTCGCCATAGAGCTGCTTCAGCTTCTCCATCTTCGGCGCCAGGACCTTCATCTGCGCCATCGAGCGTCCCGCCTTCGCGTTCAGCGGATAGAAGACGAGCTTGATGAGGATGGTGAGCAGGACGATCGACCATCCCCAGTTGCCGGCGAAGCCGTGGATCCACTTGAGGAGCGCGAAGAGCGGTGCGGCGATGATGTAAAGCCAGCCGTAGTCGACGACCAGGTTCAGCCCCGGCGCAAGCGCCTCCAGCGCGTCGGTCTCCTGCGGGCCGATGTACACCGGGACTTCCACGGTCGCGCTCGCGCCGGGGGCGATCTCGCCCACCGGCACCACGACGCCTGCGGTGTAGAGGGTGTCGGTCACCTTGGTCGTGAAGTACTCCCGCTCGACGCCGGGCCGGGGCAGCCATGCCGATACGAAGTAATGCTGGATCATCGCGATCCAGCCATCCTTCGCCTTCTTGACCGGGATCGGCTTGCCCTTGGCGACGTCGCTGAAGTCGACTTTCACGAACTTCGACTCTTCGGTATACAGAGCCGGGCCGGTGAACGTGGTCACTCCCGCGAATGCATTGGTCTGGGCCGCCTCTTCGCTGGGCGAGTTGGAGTCACGCAGAAACTGGAAATACGCATGCGCCCCGAGCGACTTTTCGGATCGATTGGTGACCTGGTACCCGACGTCGATGAGGTAGCTGCCGCGACGGAAGCGGTAGGTCTTCACGACCTCCGCGCCGCCTGTGTCCTTTGCCGTCAGGCGCACCTCGAGCAAGTCCTGCCCTGCGTCCATCACATAGTTACGCGCGCTGGACTCGTAGGCGGCCTTGTGCGATGGCAATCCCTCTCCCAGCAGCCCCGCCTGGGTGACGAAGTAATGCTTCGAACCCGGTTCCAGCAGCGTCAGGGGCTTGGACCGGTCGAGCGCCGAATACACCTGGAGCATCGTGAGCCTGCGGATGTCCCCGCCCAGGGTGCTCAACTCCACGTCGAAGAGGTCTGTCCTGACCCGGATCGGCTCGCCGCCGCTCACCACCGGGCTTGCCGACGGGGCGGCGGGCGCGGCCAGGGACGGCGCGGCAGACGGCGTGGTGAGCGTGGTCGTGGGCTTCGGCACGCCCACGGGCGCGCTCGCGCTGGTGGGCGCCGGCAGCGCCTTGGGTGCGTTGTGCTTCTGCCACGCGTCCCAAAGGAGCATCGCGGAGAATGAGAAGACGACGAAGGCGATGAGTCGTTGAGTGTCCATCATGTTCTTGGCGTTTTCTTAGGGAACCGGGTCGAATCCGCCCGGGCACCACGGGTGGCAGCGCCCGAGCCGGCGCAGCGCAATCCAGGAGCCGTCGAGCGCGCCGTGGCGCTCCACGGCTTCAGAGGCGTATTCGGAACAGGAGGGAGTGAAGCGGCACTGGCGCCCCCACCACGGGCTCAGCACCAGGCGATAGGCGCGGATCAGGCCCAGCAACAGCGATTTCATTCAGGGGTCCCGTGCAGCTGGTCGAAGAGGCCGCGGATCTCGGCCACCATCGCCTCGACCTGGTCGCGTTCGAAGCGTCCTCGCAGCATCACCACACAGTCGAACCCCGATTGCTTGACCGGATGGCGGCGAAACGCCTCACGCAGGGTTCGCTTCACGAAATTGCGGTCCACCGAGGAGCGCACGAGACGGCGGGTGAGCGCCACGCCGAGGCGCGAAACCGCAAGCGGCCCGGGTGCTACGTGGATGAGTGTGAGGCGCCCGCGAAGCTTGCGTTTGGCGTGTAGCACCGGACCGAAGGAGCCGCGCGCCGCGAAGCGGTGACGCCGAGAATACCCTTCCTTCCGGGCGTTCCGCGGCATGGGGAACTCAGACCGCGATGCGCTTGCGGCCCTTGGCGCGACGCGCGTTGATGACCGCGCGGCCGCTTGCCGTCTTCATCCGCACGCGAAAGCCGTGGGTCTTCTTGCGGTGTGCCGTGGACGGCTGGTAAGTGCGTTTCATGTCTGTGTGCCTCGGGATCCGCCAACGCGGGCGGGGAAAAGCATGAAATTATAGCGGATCCAGGGCGCAATCGCCATTGCTTCCATGTTTTCAACGGGTTCTACCGCTGTGGATAAGTGGACCCGATCCAAGTAAAATTTCGGCTTGCCCTCCGTTGTTAAATCCCCCGGAACTCCGCTTTCATCCATGGATTCGCTTTGGCCGTCGCTCGCCGCTGAGCTCAAGAAGGAGCTGCCGGCGCAGCAGTTCGATACGTGGATCAAGCCGCTTCGCGCCGAGCGCAATGGCGAGCAGCTGCTGCTGCTCGCGCCGAACCATCACGTGCTGCGATGGGTGCGCTCGAACCTCCTGACGAAGATCGAGACTCGCATCGAGCGCGTCGCGGGTGCCCGGCTGAGCGTGAACCTGATCCTCGACGAGAAGCAGGTGGAAACCGAGATCGTCGTGCCGGAGCCGGTGGCGATCGCCGCCAGCCCGGAGCGTCCGGTGCGCGACGAGCACCGGCTGAACCCGGGGTTCACCTTCAACAATTTCGTGAACGGCAAGGCGAACCAGATTGCGCGTGCTGCCGCCATCCAGGTCGCTGAAAAGCCGGGCACCGCCTACAACCCCCTCTTCATATATGGAGGGACCGGGCTGGGCAAGACCCACCTGCTGCAGGCGATCGGCACCGAGGTCCTCAAGCGCAACCCGAAGGCCAAAGTCCGCTATATCCACGCCGAGCAGTTCGTGGCCGACGTGGTTCGCGCCTACCAGCACAAGAGTTTCGACTCGCTGAAGCGCTATTACCGCTCCCTCGACCTGTTCCTCATCGACGACGTGCAGTTCTTCGTCGGCAAGTCCCGCTCCCAGGAGGAGTTCTTTTACACGTTCAACTCCCTCTTCGAAGCGCACAAGCAGGTGGCGATCACCAGCGACTGCTTCCCGAAGGAAATGACGGGCATCGAGGAGCGCCTGATCTCGCGCTTCGGCTGGGGCCTCACCGTCGCGGTGGAACCCCCCGAGCTCGAAATGCGCGTGGCGATCCTCCTGAAGAAGGCGGAGAACGACGGCGTGCGCCTCGACGAAAATGTCGCGTTCTTCATCGCCAAGCACATCCGCTCGAATGTCCGCGAGCTCGAAGGGGCGCTGAAACGGGTGCTCGCGTATGCGCGTTTCAACAACGCGATGGTCAATGTCGCCACGGCGCGGGAAGCGCTCAAGGACCTGCTCGCCGTCCTGAATCGCCAGGTCTCGATCGAAAATATCCAGAAAACCGTCGCCGACTATTTCAAGATCAAGGTTTCGGAGATGTATTCCAAGAAACGCTTCCGGTCGGTTGCGCGTCCGCGGCAGGTCGCGATGGCGCTGGCCAAGGAGCTCACGCAACAGAGCCTGCCGGAGATCGGCGAGGCCTTCGGGGGCCGCGACCACACGACGGTTCTGCATGCCTGCCGGAAGACCCTGGAGTTGCGCGAGACGGACCAGGAGTTCGCCCGCGACTACGCGCAACTGCAACAGATCCTGCTCGGATGAAGGGCGAACAAGACATGAAGAACCTGTGGACGGTTTACGCCCCGCCGGCGGAACCCGGTTTTATCCACAGGCTGGCGTTGCCTTCCGGCGATTTCGCCCCCATTTCAAACGCAGGTCAACGCGTTGATCCATCAGGGCATTCTGGAGTTATCCCGCTCCGGAGCTCCTCCTATTAGCTGTTAACTATTCAATTCTTTAATAAAAGACTTAATAGAAGACCATGCTCAAGATCAAAACGACAAACAACAATTTGCTGGGCCCGTTGCAGCAGGTCACTGGCATCGTCGAGCGTCGCCACACGCTCCCGATCCTCTCCAACGTGCTCATCACCGCCTCCGGCGGCAAGGTCGATTTCCTCGCCACCGATCTCGAGGTGCAGATCACTTCCACTGCCCAGCTCGACGGCAACGCCGAGGGATCCGTGACCGCCGGCGCGCGCAAGCTCTACGACATCCTGAGGTCGCTGCCCGAGGACGCGGAGGTGTCCCTCGAGGCCAAGGAAAACCGCATGACGGTGAAGGCCGGCAAGAGCCGCTTCAACCTCCAGACCCTGGCAGCCGCCGATTTTCCGCGCATGGTGGAGGCCAAGGACGCTTCCAAGACGCTCAAGCTTCCGCAGAAGGCCCTCAAGGACGCGCTCGGCCTGGTGCAATTCGCGATGGCGGTTCAGGACATCCGGTATTACCTGAACGGCGTGCTGTTTTCAGTGGACGGGAACATCCTCCGCGTGGTCGCAACCGACGGCCATCGCCTGTCGTTCGCGAGCCATCAGCTCGATGGCGACCACGGAACGGTCGAGGCAATCCTGCCGCGCAAGACCGTCATCGAGTTGATCAAGCTCCTCGCCGATACGGATGACCCGGTTGCCCTCGCCATCGGCTCCAACCAGGCGCGATTTTCCTTTGGCGGCATCGAGATCGTCTCCAAGATTGTCGAGGGCAAGTTTCCCGATTACCAGAAGGTCATTCCGACTTCGCATGCCAATCGCGTGTCGATCGAGCGCGTTGTGCTCGCCCATTCACTCAACCGCGCCGCGATCCTGTCCAACGAGAAGATTCGTGGCGTGCGCCTGGTATTCACCAAGAACGCGCTTTCGATCATCTGCACCAACAACGAGCAGGAAGAGGCCGAGGAAGGCCTTGCCATCGATTACGACGGCGAACCGCTCGACATCGGATTC
>JANNKG010000528.1:0-8050 GCA_031396185.1 Burkholderiales bacterium
GCGCTCTCGCACGTCGTGGACCAGGTGGAACTGGTCGGCACCATCGGCCTGTACCTGGAGTGGCTCATCCCCGGGCAGTCGGCTTCCGTGGTCGGGGAGCTCTCGGCATTCCTGGAGCACCGCGACGTCATGGGCTGGGTGCTCTTCGCGACGATGATCTTCTTCAGCTCGCTCGCCTTCACGGTGCTGGAGAACGCCATGTCGGTGGTATTCCTGCACCGGGTGAAAGTTCACCGCCGGCACTTCCTGGTCTCCGCCATCCTGCCTTACCTCTATATCCTCGCCCTGGGCGTGGGCCTGCTCGCCGTCACTTTCGTGGCCGGGAGCCTGCAGGCGATGGGGGACCGCAGCGTGCATTTCCTCGGCCGCGCATGGTCGCTCGACAACTTCTCCGTCGTCCTCCTCTACCTCCTGGGCGTGGGCGGGGAGATCTTCATCCTCACCTCGATCTACCTGGTGATGCCCGTGGGCCCCCCGCGCGTGCGCCACGCCCTGGTCGGGGCTGTCACGGCCACCTTGCTCTGGGAGATCACGCGCCACGTGCTGCTCTGGTATTTCGGGACGCTCTCGCAGGTGAGCGCGGTCTATGGCTCGTTCACGGCCGCGATCGTGATCCTGCTGAGCCTGGAGATCGGCGCCATCCTGCTGCTCTTCGGCGCCCAGGTCATCGCCGAGTACGAGCGCCTGGGCCATGAGCCGATCGAGGTTCCGCCCGAGCCCTTGCGCACTGCCGCACCGCCCCCAACCGGGTCCTGAAGGTCGCGTGCAGGCCGCTCGCGAGGGGTGGGTTTGCTATAATTCACCTCCGCCCTCCACAGGGCGCCGACGGTGGCTGTAGCTCAGCGGTAGAGTCCTGGATTGTGATTCCAGTCGTCGTGGGTTCGAGTCCCATCAGCCACCCCAATGCAATCGAGAAAAGGCCCGCGCATGCGGGCCTTTTCGTTCAGGCCTTGCGGCGCATGAGGCGTTGCTGCTCGCGCTGCCACTCGCGGTCCTTCTCGGCATCGCGCTTGTCATGCTGCTTCTTGCCCTTGGCGAGGCCGATGGAGAGCTTTACCCGCCCCTTGCTGTAGTGCAGGTCGAGCGGCACCATCGTGTAGCCGCGCTGCTCCACCTTTCCGATCAGCTTGCTGATTTCCTCGGCATTGAGCAGCAACTTGCGTGAGCGCGTCGGATCGGGGTTGACATGGGTGGAAGCGGTGGGCAGCGCGCTCACATGCATGCCGATCACGAAGGGCTCCTCGCCCTTGAGGACTACGTAGGCTTCCTTGATCTGCACCCGTCCCGCGCGGATCGCCTTGACCTCCCAGCCCTCCAGGACGAGGCCCGCCTCATAGCGCTCCTCGATGAAGTAGTCGTGGAAGGCCTTGCGATTTTCGATGACGCTCATGGCGACATTCTGCCATCCCGGGGAGGTCGAACCCAGAATGGATACACTCATCCCTTGCCTTCGCCACGCTGCCCGATGCCTACAATGCGCAAGTCCGTAATCGTTCCGCACTCGCGCGACACGATGTTCGCGCTGGTGGACGAGGTGGAGCGCTACCCGGAGTTTCTGCCGTGGTGCCCCGCCACAGAGTTGCTGGAGCGCTCCGACGAGGTGACCCGCGCGCGCCTCGAGGTCGACTATCATGGCCTGAAGACCCATATCGAAACGCTCAACCGCAAACATCCGCCCGAATCGATGCAGCTCGAGTTCGTGGACGGTCCCTTCCAGAAATTCTCGGGGCTCTGGAGCTTTTTCCCGTTGGGCGCTGAGGGCTGCCGGGTGGAGTTCGCGCTCGACTACGCCTTCTCCAGCCGCGTGCTCGAGGCGACGCTGGGACCCGTGTTCGGCCACATCATGGAGACGCTCGTCGAGAGCTTCGTCGCCCGCGCCGAGGAAACAGCGTGAGGGTGCTCGTGGCGCTCGCCCTTCCGGACGGGCAGGAAGTCCTCGAGATCGAACTGCCGGAAGGAAGCCGCGTGCACGATGCGCTGGCAGCCGCGCGCATCGGCGAGCGGGCTCCGCGCCTCTTGGCCGAGGGCCTGGAGACCGGCATCTGGGGCAGGCCGTGCGCGCCACAGGCTCGGCTGCGCGACGGCGACCGCGTCGAGGTCTATCGCGCCCTCAAGGCCGACGCCAAGGCACAGCGCCGCGCGCGCGCCCGCGTCAAGCCTGCTTCGCCTCGATCTCGAAGCGGGCCTTGATCCAATCGGCGCCTTTATTGATGATGCGGTTGAGCCGGATCCGATATTCGGCACCGCCGGTGCGAATCACGTAGCCGTTCGACGCGGCAAATTCGCCGGCGCGCACCAGGATCGAGTCGAGCTTGCCGTTGGTGTCGGTGCCGGGAAGGTAGAGGGCCATCGTCGGGGGGCCGCCTGCAGCCGGCGCAAGATCCACCGGGATCGGGCGGAACGACAGAACCTCCACGCCCACCAGCATCTCTCCGCGCACGCGATTGGCGAGCTTGCGTACCACGCTGCCCACGATCCAGCCGCCAGTCTCGTGGTTCTGCAGCGCGAGCAGGCCGTTGAGGAGGACCGCGTCGGAAAATGCGCGGTCCACGATCAGGCCATAACCCTTGGAGCTCAGGTCCTGCACGCGCCAGCGCTCCACTTCGGGGTCGCCGGCCGCTTCCGCCGGGGGTGCCGCCATCGGCTGGTCGGCAACGGAGAGCCCCGCGGGCGTGATCTCGAAGGTCTGCGTCGCGCTGTCCTCGGCCGCGAGCGCGGCGGGTACGTGGGCGGCGCGGCGCTCGCGCACCTTGCGCATGACCCGCTCGACACCCACCGTCACGTCGACCTCGCGATCCTCGAAATGGGTGCGCTCCTCGATGCGGTTTTCACTTCCGGCCACGATCGATTGGTACAGCTTTTCGATAATCGCGAGCAGCGCCACGTGTTGCTCGACCGGGAACACGGCCCCGGCGCCGTATCCCGCGTAGAGCCGGCCGTGGCGCAGCCCCGCCTGGACCTCTTCGATCTGCGCCTTGAGGCTGTCGGCGCGCATGTAGCGCATCGAGTCCCCATGGCTGTCCTTGCGGATGAGGTGCATGCCCGTGTCGGAAGAGACATCCACGTAGAAAAGATGCTGGCGCGAGGAATATTCGCTGTCGAGCGCGTAGTCGTTGCACCAGGACGAAAACCAGCCGTCAGCAATCTCGATCTGGATCTTGGACAGGTTGCCGGTGTTGAGCAGGTCGAGGGCGAGGGTGCGAAGGTAGAGCGACTGTACCGAAGGCTTGAAGCTCGGCTGCGTCGGATGCAGCACGAAGGGCACCTGCGCGTAGGCATCGGTATCGGCGAGTACGTAGAGCGCGTGCAGCTGCTTCCAGGGCGCGACGCGCCCCGGCTCATTGAGGAAATATCCCCACTTCACGAAGCAGTGGATCGCATTGAGGGCGAGGCCGGTGACGCGGAACATCACGTCTAGGGTTTCGGGGGAAGTCGCCCATGCGTTGCGGTTCCGGAGGAACCGCTGGAAGGCATTTGCAGCCTCGAGGCAAATGCGCTGGACGGTGAGGGCGAATTCGCGATCGGCTTCCGATATGGGCGGCGGCTCGCGCAGGAAGTCGATCTGGTCGTAGAGCAGCACCGCCTGGAAATGCTCCTCGATGGCCATGAGGTATTGCAGCCGCTCGAGCGTGAACTCGCCCTCGTCCTTGCCGTATTCGCGAACGGCGGCGAGGAATTCAGCGCGCGCCGCGCCGCTGCGCACGGTGTTGACCGCGAGCACTCGCTCGACATCGATGGGGTAGGCGAGGACCGTGGACATGTCAGGCGAGGTTGAACATCTCGACGCTACGTAGGGCCGGCATGGAGTTGGGCGCGAGGTCCGTCTCGGTGAGCGAGGCTTCGGCCATCAGCTTCCTGCGCAGCTCGTTGGCGAGTACCTGGTCCTCGAAGTCCATCGGCGCGTCGAGCCAGTTCTCGGCAATCGGATCGAAGTTGGCGGCGGATACGATCGACAGCCCCGCCGCCAGCCGCTTGGCTTCACGCGGGCCGATGGTCTCGAGCGTGTTGGCCCCCTCCTCGCGATACAGGGCGTTGCCCGGGTCGATCTCGCGGCCGAAAAATTGCACTTTGCGCCAGTGCGCGCCCTTGCCGTGGTGCTCCTGAAAGCGCCCCGCGAGAGCTTCGAACTCACCGGTGAGCCGCTCCAGCCTGAAGATCTCGAACAGCGCCAGCCATGGCCGCACTTCGCCGGCATTCTCGTCGACGGCGAACTGCAGCAGCTCGGCGGCGCGCGTCACTGCGCCGTCCTCGTAGAAGAGGCGCGCCGCCTTGATCACCGAGGCCGGATTCTCGAGCGCGATGGTGCGGTTCTGGATCTCGGGGAAGCGTTCCTCGATGTAGCGCCGCCGCAGTTCGCTGGCGTTGTCCGGCAGGCGCGTGACGAGCACTGCGTCGGATGCGAGCTCGGGGCGAACCTCCGGCGCGACCTCGATGGGCTCTTCCACGAATGCGGGACTTTGCACCGTGGGTTCGACCGGCTCGGCTTGCGCCTGCGTATCCCACCGGTTAGCGGGGGCGAGGCCTCGGCGACGATGCAGCCGCCAACCGATGAATAGGGCCATCGTCACCAGGAGCGCGACCACCGCCCAGACCCATTCGGGCAGGCCTTCGTCCGCCGGCGGCGCGGTGCGCGCAATCGGGCGGGTGCCGGGTCGCAGCTCTGGGGGCGTCGCGGGTTTCGCGGGCGATGGCTCGGGCTTCGCGGCCACCGGCTCCGGCCTCGGCGCTGGCGGCTCCACCTTCGCAATCGAAGGCTCGACGCGAGGCAACGGCTCGACAACAGGCACGGGGGGATCGATCTTTGCGACCGGAGGCTCGACGCGCACCTCGGGGGGCGGGGCCCTCGGGGGCTGTTGCGGCGCCACCGCGGGCGCCTGAGGGGTCGGGGCTGCGGCAGGCGCGGGAGCAGCGGGCATCGGCATCCCGCGGGCGGCGAGCGAGGCCGGCATCGCGTCAAGCTTGAGCTGCATCTCGGCGACCCGCGCCTCGAGCTGCCTGAGGCTGTTTCTCATCGACAACATCGCCGCGACCTGGTCGTCGGCGTCGAGGACCAGCAGGCGCTCGCGTAGCTGTGCGCGCATCCGGTCGTCGATCTGGCGGCTGCGCGACAGGTCGACCTCGGACGAAGAAAGCTTGAGCACGAATCCCGACGAAGGGGCAACGCGCGGCTCGACGGCCGGGCGGCGCACCGGACGCGGAGCCACAGGTACTGCGGGGGCTGTGGCGAGGCGCTGCTGGGAGGCCCGGGGGGCCTTGGGCGCCGCCGGCTCGCGTTTCGGGGCCACGGACCTGGGTGCGGCGGCCGACTCGGACACCCGAGGGCGCGTGGCGGGCACGCGGGCCGGCAGTGTGCGCAAGTCTGGCAGCGCGATTGCGGTGCCGGCTGCGATGGGTGCGCCTTCGCCCTGGGCTGCGAGTTGCGGATTGAGGGTGCGAAGCGCAGCGAGGTATCGGACCCGGGCATCGGAGTTTCGAGGGTGAACCATCCTCGCCATCGACTCGAGCGTATCGCCCTCGCGCGCATTGAGACTCGCGGCGGTGACGGGCGTAGCGGCGGTGACGGGTACGGCGACGGTGACGGCGGAGCCGGGCCGCGGGTCGAGCAGAAGCGAATACTCGCGGGTGCCCGCGCCCTCGCTGCCTGCGCAAGCCGCGCGCACCCGCAGGCTGAGCGCCGGCTCGAACACCGGTGCGAGAGTGCGGATGCGCAGGGCCGCCCCGCCCCGGCGCCGCTCGATGGTCAGGACTCCCTCGCCGAGTGACCGGGAGCCGTCGCCGGACTCGCGCACCAGTGCGAAGCAACTGGCGTCGACCGACGAGCCCGGGGGAATGCTGAAGGGTATCCGCGCATCGAGCGTCTCGCCCAATGCGGAGCGGGTCTCGACCTCACCCAGGACTACGGCGGGTACGGCGGGTGATGCGACGGCCAGCGCGAAAGCGAGCGCCAGCCGGGATGCGTGCGCTACTTCTTGCACGCCTCTTCCATCTCACGGCGGGTGCGCTCGCGAGCGGACTCGATTTCGGCGTCGCTCATGATTTCCCGCTCGCCCTTGTCGTTGGTCTTCTGGATCTTCCCGCCCTGGGCGTACATCTCGAAATTGCCCTTGAGCTGGGTGCAGCGCAGCTCGTTCTGGGCCACGCGCCCGGCTGCCTCGTCGGCCTTCTTCTGCTTTTCGGCGGCGGCTTTGCGTCCCTTCTCGAGGTCCTTGTCGCGCTCGACAGCAGACTTCGGCGCGGCCGCGGGCGACGGCGCATCGGTGGGGCGGCTCGCCGGGACGTTGATCTGCTTGCTGTCCGTGTTGGCGGGCGGCGTGTCGGAGTAGACGGTTTTGCCGTCCTTGTCGACGGACTTGTAGAGCTGGGCAAGGGCCGCCGGGGCGAGAGCCGCGGCGAACGCCAGAATGATCAAGCGCTTCATTTCAGTTCCTCCGTGAAAAATTCATCGAACTGCCGGATACACGAGCTGCTCGAGTCCGAGGCGGGCGAACTCGCTTGCCCTGCGGGCGTGGCGGCTGGCGCGGGCAGGGTCCTTCGCGGCCACCGCCTGGCGCGCTGCCACCAAATCCTCCCACGCCCGCTGCCACAAGGCGCGCTTGGCGCGGGCACGCTGCACATCGGTTTCGGCCTGTGCCAGCAACGCTTTTGCCTCTTCTGCAGCGGTGTCAATTGCGGGCGCCGCGGGCGGCGCGGGCGCCACCGCCACCGCGACAACCACCTCCGGCGGCGCGGCAACGGGCGCCGAGACATCCGCCGGCGGGCTTACCGCGCACCCGGTTGCAAACACTCCCAATAGTGCCCACCAAACACGTGAAGTTTCAAGCATTTACATAACCCTATCGAGAAACGACTCTAGCGTCAACGCAGGAGCGCATTTAACGTCTCAAAGGGGGGCGCGGTTGTCCGGGGTGGGGCCCATCGGTATAATTTCGTTTTGAAGCGAGGGTTTTTATGCGCGTCATACAAAAAGCGCTCACATTTGACGACGTCCTGCTGGTTCCCGCCCACTCCAACGTCCTGCCCCGCGAAGTCAGCCTCACCACCCGCCTCACCCGTACCATCCAGCTGAATATCCCGCTGCTTTCGGCCGCCATGGATACGGTGACCGAATCGCGCCTGGCGATCGCCCTGGCGCAGGAGGGCGGCATCGGCATCATCCACAAGAACATGCCCCCGTAGGTCCAGGCTGCAGAGGTCGCGAAGGTCAAGCGCTTCGAGAGCGGCGTGGTGAAGGATCCCATCACCATCTCGCCCCTGATGACGGTGCGCGAGGTAGCGGAGATCACCAGCAGGCATCGCATTTCCGGATTGCCGGTGCTCGACGGCAAGCGCATCGTTGGGATCGTCACCAACCGCGACCTGCGCTTCGAGGACAACCTCGACCAGCCGGTGAAGAACATCATGACGCCGCGTGACAAGCTGGTGACGGTGAAGGAGGGTGCGAGCCTCGAAGAGGCCAAGGCCCTGATGCACCGCCATCGCCTCGAGCGCGTGCTGGTGATCAACGGCGACTGGGAATTGAAGGGCCTGATGACCGTGAAGGACATCCTCAAGTCCTCCGAGCATCCGAATGCCTGCAAGGACCAGTTCGGGCGGCTGCGCGTGGGAGCCGCGGTGGGCGTGGGCGAGGGCACCGAGGATCGGGTTGCCGCGCTGGTGGAAGCCGGCGTCGACGTGATCGTCGTGGATACGGCCCACGGCCACGCCCAGGCAGTGCTCGATCGCGTCCAATGGGTGAAGAGAACTTTTCCGCAGATGCAGGTGATCGGCGGCAACATCGCCACCCGGGACGGTGCCAAGGCGCTCGTTGACCACGGCGCCGACGGTATCAAGGTGGGCATTGGCCCCGGTTCGATCTGCACCACGCGCATCGTCGCGGGCGTCGGCGTGCCCCAGGTCACCGCCATCCAGAACGTGGCCGAAGCGCTGGCGGGTTTGCAAATTCCCTGCATCGCAGACGGCGGCATTCGCTATTCGGGCGACATCGCCAAGGCGATCGCGGCAGGCGCGGGCAGCGTGATGCTGGGAAGCCTGTTCGCCGGCAGCGAGGAAG
>JANNKG010000557.1:0-7043 GCA_031396185.1 Burkholderiales bacterium
CCGATGCGCGATTTGCACTCCCGAGGCGAGGATCACCCAGAACGCGAGCCCGAGGCCGAGTGCCACCATCGGCGAGAACCGGCCGGCGGCGAAGGTGATCGCGAGCGCCGAGACGATGGCCACGCCGAGCGCCCAGCGCAGCCGCACCCAGAGGTCGGGGAGTGCCGCGCGCTTCCAGCTCGCGACCGGGCCGATCGCCATGAGGAATACGGCCGGGGCCATGAGCGGGAAGAACACCGTGTCGAAGTAGGGCGGGCCCACCGAAATTTTGCCGAGGTCCAGGGCGTCGAGGAACAGCGGATAGAGCGTGCCCAGCATGACCGCGGCCATGGCCACGGTGAGCAGCACATTGTTGGCGAGCAGCAGTGACTCACGCGACACCGGCGCGAAGCCGCCACCCAGGCCGACACGCGGAGCGCGCCACGCGAAGAGCGCAAGCGAGCCGCCAATGACGATCACCAGGAAGAGCAGGATGAAGACGCCGCGCTTCGGATCGGTCGCGAACGCGTGCACCGAGGTGAGAATGCCGGAGCGCACCAGGAAGGTCCCCACCAGGGATAGCGAGAAGGCGACGATCGCGAGGAGCACCGTCCAGCTGCGGAAGGTCCCGCGCTTCTCGGTGACCGCGAGCGAGTGGATCAGGGCCGTGCCCACCAGCCACGGCATGAAGGACGCGTTCTCGACCGGGTCCCAGAACCACCAGCCGCCCCAGCCGAGCTCGTAGTACGCCCACCAGCTGCCGAGCGCGATGCCGATGGTGAGGAAGCACCAGGCCGCGGTGGTCCATGGGCGAGACCAGCGCGCCCAAGCGGCGTCGAGGCGGCCCTCGAGCAGGGCGGCGATCGCGAACGCGAAGGCCACCGAGAATCCCACGTATCCCATGTAGAGCATTGGCGGGTGGATCACCATGCCGGGGTCCTGCAGCAGCGGATTGAGATCCCGGCCGTCGTCGGCGGCGGGGATCAGCCGGTCGAACGGATTCGACGTGAGCAGCATGAAGAGCAGGAAACCCACGCTTACCAGGCCCATCACGCCCAGTACGCGCGCCAGCATGCGGCTGGGGAGGTGGCGGCTGAAGATCGCCACGGCGAAGGTCCAGCCGGCGAGCATCAGCGTCCACAGCAGCAGCGAGCCCTCGTGGGAGCCCCAGGTGGCCGCGAACCGATAGGCGGTGGGCAGGCGCGAGTTCGAGTTGGTGGCGACGTTGGCCACCGAGAAATCGTTGCCGACGAAGCAGGCCGCCAGCGCGGCGAAGGCGGCGAGCACGAAGACGAACTGCCCGGTTGCGATCGGGCGTGCGGTGGCGAGCAGCGCGGCGCGGCCAGTGGCGGCGCCGGCGAACGCAAGCACCGATTGCGCGACGGCAAGCGCGAACGCGATAACGAGGGCGAAGTGCCCCAATTCGGGAATCATTTCACTTGCCTTTCTGTCCGGCGAACGCGGCCTTGTCGATCGGGTGGCCCGCCTTCTTGAGGGCGTCGGCGGCCTGCGGCGGCATGTAGTTCTCGTCGTGCTTGGCGAGCACCTCCGCGGCCCTGAACGTGCCATCGGCCTCGATGCGTCCCTGCGCCACCACGCCCTTGCCCTCGCGGAAGAGGTCGGGAAGGATCCCGGTGTAGACCACCGGAACGGTCTTCGCGGTGTCGGTCACGCGGAAACGCACCGTCAGCCCGTCCTTCTCGCGCGCGACGCTGCCGGCCTCGACCAGACCGCCGATCCGGAACGCCCGGTCCTTGGGCGCTTCGTGCGCGGCCACCTGGCTCGGCGTGAGGAAGAACACGAGGTTCGACTGGAACGCGTTGATGACAAGGGTGGCCGCTACGCCCAGGCCCGCAAGCCCGGCTGCGATCCACGCCGCCCGCCTAGTCCTGGGCTTCAAGGGCACGCTCCTCATTGATGGTGCGCAACGCGCGCGCGCGCGCCATGCGCAGCCAGGCCAGCTCGGCCAGCAGGGCCACGGCGGTAGCGCCGTACGACATCCAAAGGTAGAACTGGTGGTGTTCGGTCATGGCAGGGCGCGCACCCAGCGGGAGCGCCGTTCGCGATCAAGGATCAGGATACGCGCCCGCGCCAGCGCCGCGCCGATCGCGTACATCCAGAAGGAGAACACCATGAGGAGCATGCCCCACAACATGGCGACGTGCATCGAGGTGCCGCGCAGGCTCACGCTCGAGCCCTGGTGGAGCGTATTCCACCAGTGCACTGAGAAGTAGATGATCGGCAGGTTCACCACCCCGATGAGGGCCAGCAGCGCGCTTGCACGGTCGCCGCGGCGCGGATCGTCGAACGCGTTGGCGAGCGCGATGAAGCCGAGATAGAGGAAAAACAGCACCAGCTCCGAGGTGAGTCGCGCGTCCCAGACCCAGTACGTGCCCCAGGTCGGGCGCCCCCAGAAGGCCCCGGTCCAGAGCGCCACGAAGGTGAACATCGCGCCGGTGGGCGCGAGCGCGCGCGCCATCATCGCGGCGAGCCGCGAATTGAAGGTGAGCGACACCGCCCCATAACACGCCATCACGAAGTAGATGAGCATCGACATCCATGCCGCGGGCACATGGATGAAGATCACGCGATACACCTCGCCTTGCTGCGCGTCGGTAGGAGCGACGACGAAGCTCACGTACAACCCCGCGATCGCGGCTACCAGCGCGAGCACGAAGAAGGGCGGCGCCAGCACGCCGGCAAGGCGGTAGAAAGTCGCGGGCGAGGAGAAGTAGAAGAAGTTCACGGGATCAATCGAGGGCGATGCGCACCGCGGCACACACCGCGAACGGGACCGCCATGACCGCCAGGATAAGGCCCGCGGCAAGCAGCGAGAGGTGGGGCGCGGCGGAAACGCCGGAGGCCTGCGCCTCGGCGGCGCCCGCGCCGAAGATCAGCACCGGGATGAACAGCGGCAACGCGAGAAGCGCGAGCAGCATCCCGCCGCTGCGGGCCCCCAGCGACAGGGCGGTGCAGGCGGCGCCCAGCAGCGAGAGCACCGGGGTGCCGAGCAATAGCGCGCAGGTGAGCGCGGCGAGCGTATCGGCCGCGAGGCCGTACTGCAGGCCGAGCAGCGGCGACAGGAGCGTGAGGGGCAGGCCCGACACCACCCAATGGGCGGCGATCTTGCCGGCGGCCCAGCTCTGCATCGGGTGCGGCGAGAGCACCATCTGCTCGAGCGTGCCGTCGGCGTAGTCGGACGCGAACAGGGCGGGCAGCGAGAGGAAAGCGGCGAGCAGCGCGCACACCCAGATCACGCCGGGTCCGATGCGTCGCAGGAGCTGCGCCTCCGCGCCGACGCCGAGCGGAAAGAGCGAGGCCACGAGCACGAAGAACGCCACCACCAGCATGGCTTCGCCCGGGTGGCGCAGCGCGAGGGTGAGGTCACGCACGAACGCCCATGAAAAGCCCGCGCTGAACGATCCGTGAGGCGGGGCCGGCAGCGTGGCTTGAGCGGCGAGGCTCACGCGCCCATCCGCAACTCGCCGGCGGGCGCGGGCGCAAGGTCGTGGTGAGTGGCGAGGAGGGCCGACCCGCCGTGATCGAGATGATCCGCGAGCAGCTCGCGAAACAGCTCCTGCCCCGCGTCATCGAGGGCCGTGAGCGGCTCGTCGAGGATCCAGATCGGTGCGGGATCGAGCATCAGGCGCGCGAGGCCGATGCGCCGGCGCTGTCCCGCCGACAGTCGCCGCGCCGGCAGGTGGCGGCGCTCGCCGAGGCCGGCGCGATCGAGCGCACCCGTGGCGGCGCCCGGGGTCGCAGCAACACCGCGCAACGCGAGGGATGCGAGCAGGTTTTCCAGCGCGCTGAAATCGTCCTTGAGGCCCGCGAGGTGGCCTGCGTAGACCAGCGCGCCTTGGCGCACGACGTCCCCGGCATCGGCGCGCGTGAGCCCGGCGACGCAACGCAGAAGCGTGCTCTTGCCGCTCCCATTGGGGCCGCGCACCGCGAGCCATTGGCCCGCGCCGACGCGAAACGAGATCTCGCGGAACAGTGTCGCGAAGCCGCGCGAGCAGGCGAGGCCGCGCGCCTCGAGGTGGTGTGTCGCAGGCAAGTCGCCCATGGGACTATGGAAGCACCTTGTCGATCACCACGTTCACATCGCGTGCGCCGGGCTTCACGACGGCGCTGCTGCCGGCGAGGTCACCCGGCTGCGGTGTCGCGCTGCCGCTCTTCGAGATGCGCGCTTCGATTCGCACCTGCTCGGCCGAGGAGAGATTGACGCCCGGCGCCATCGCATGGGTGTCGTCGAGCGCGAACTTGAGGGGCAGGGCGCGCGCCTGGGTGCGAATCACCGCGAGCGGTACGCGCGGGCCGCCTTCGGAGCGCGCGAAGACGAAGAGCGTTTCGGCGCCGCTCACGTTGCCGGCGACCCCCGGCGCGATCGAGACCGATCCGGAAACGCTTTTCGGAGCCGCCACCGGCGCTTTCGCGGCCGCGAGCGGACCGGGCGCTGCCTTGCCTGCGGAGCCCGCGCGACCGCGCAACTCGGCGAGGATCGACTGGACTTGCGCACGATCCGTTGAATCGGCGGGCAGCTCCGCGGCGAGTTTCTCCCAGTGCCCGGCGGCAGCGGCAAGGTCGCCGCTATCAGCCGCCGCAGTGCCGGCGAGCGCCAGCGCCTTCTTGTGCCGGGGATCGATGCGCAGCGCCTCCTTGGCGAGCTCGTAGGGGCGGCCGAGGAGCGTGCGTCCCTGCGCCATGCCGAGCGAATCGGCGTAATCCGCGAGTACCTGCGCATCGTTGGGCACGAGCTTCGCAAGGTGCCCGTAGGCGTCGGCGGATTCGGCGAACCGTCCGAGCGCCGCCATCGAGCGGGCGAGCAGCGCCCAGCCCTGCGCGTCATCGGGACGCTCTCGCACCTTGCGCGCGAGATTCTCGACCATTGCCATGATCTGCGCCTCGTCGGGTGCGGTGGGCGCTGCCGCGATTGCCTTCGCGTCGGATGCCGCGGGATTGCCGACGGCGAGGTACATGCCGAAGGCAAGCGCCGGCACGGCGACCGCGGCGAGTGCGGCGACGATCCAGGGCCGGTGGACCTGGGCAGTGGGTCGTGGGGGCGGGGCGATCAAATCGGATTCGGCGCGGCCCACCAGCTCGGCGAGCGCTTCTTCGCGCTCCTGCGCCGGCAACGTGCCATTGGCGATGTCGGCCTCGATCTCGCGGCGTTGCCAGCGCAGCACTTCGAGGTTGGCCTCGACGCGCGTCGGCGCCGCGCCCGTGGGCGCGCGCAACAGCGGTATGAGGACGAATGCCAACGCCACGGCCGTCATCAGCGCGGCCAGCAGCCAGAAAACTGTCATCGAGGGGGAGGGCGCGAGCCCGAGCGGAGCAAGGCGAAATTATACCGGACGATATCGCCGATTCCCGCGCGCGTCCCGTCGGCTACAATCGGGCTCGAACTAGACGACGGTCACACAGGGTGAGGCACTACTCGATCCTCGAGTACGCACGGTTTCGCTGGTTCAAGGCGGCGATCGTGCTTTCGGTCCTCGCCGCGGCAGCCTACCTTTGGCACGAGCCGCCGCTCAAGCCCTATGGCGGAACCTGGCTCGGGTACGCCCTCGGGTCCCTTGGCGCGGCGTTGATCCTTTGGCTCCTGTGGTATGGCGTCCGCAAGCGCCGTTACCGTTCGCGTTCCGGCACCGTGCAGGGCTGGCTCTCGGCCCACGTCTATCTCGGCACGGCACTGGTAGTGATCGTCACCCTCCACACCGGCTTCGAGCTCGGATGGAACGTGCATACGCTCGCGTACGTGCTGATGCTCGCGGTGATCGTCACCGGACTCTACGGGGTAGTGGTGTATTTGCGCGTCCCGCGCGCGATGACGGAGAACCTGGGCGAGGACTCGCTCGACTCCCTGGTGTTGCGCATTGCCGACCTCGACCGCGAGATGCGCGACAAGGCGCTGTCGTTGCCCGACCGGCTGTTCGCGCTGGTCGACCGCTCGATCGCCGGGACACGCCTGGGCGGCAGCTTCCTGCGGCTCGTCACCGGCCGCGATCCGCAATGCCCCACCGCGGCGGCGGTGCGCGATTGGCCCAGGGTCGCGCGCGGCATCGCAGTTACCTCGCACCTCGACAAGGACGTATACGGATTGCTGCTGCAGAAACAGCAGATGCTCGAGCGCGCGCGCCGCGACCTGCAGCACAAGGCGGTGCTCGACTTGTGGCTCTACTTCCACGTGCCGCTTGCGTTCATGCTGCTCGCCGCGCTGTTGGCGCACGTGGTCGCGGTGTTCATCTACTGGTAGGCGTGACGGCGTGAAGATCCTGGTCACGACCCGGTCGGGCCCGCATGCCCAGGCGCGCAAGACCGTGGCCGGCGAGTGGCTGCGCGTGGGTCGCAACGCCGCGTGCGAGATCCACCTGCCCGATCCGCGCGTGACCCTGGACCAGGGGATGGTCGTGAACCGCGAGGGCCTGGTGTACCTCGAGGGGGAGAGCGGCAACCAGAACATCACACGCAAGAGCGTGCGTTCGGTGCGCCTGAATCCCGGCGATCGCGTCGAGGTCGGGCCTTACCGGATCGAGGCCCAGGCCCCGCCTCCGGGATATGACGGCGCGCTCCTGGTGGAGCTGGTGCATCCCCTCGAGATCGCACCGGGCCTTCTTGCCCGCACGTCGCAGCTCACCCTGGGATCGATCGGCCTCACCAAGCGCTGGGCGGCATGGCTGTGGGGATTCGCCGTCCTGCTCGCCGTCCTGCTCATTCCCGCGGGGCGTGTGCTCGACCTGCCGTGGCGCGAGGCGGCGCAGACGGCAGGCTTCGGCGATCGATTCTGGAACCCGGGGCCGGTGTTGCTCGCCCACCAGCCGATCGAGCCGCGCTGTGCCACCTGCCACGAAGTCGCCTTCGAGCATGTAAAGGATCGCGCCTGCCTCGAGTGCCATGGGAGCATCGGCCACCACGTGGGTGCCGAGATGAGCCCCGCGAAGCTCTTCGAGGGCGAGCGCTGCACCACCTGCCATCGAGACCACAAGGGCGTGAAGGCGACCCATCGCGACGACGACGGGATGTGTGTCGCCTGCCACCAGGATCTCGGCGCGCGCGCACCGGGTGCG
>JANNKG010000586.1:0-6666 GCA_031396185.1 Burkholderiales bacterium
GATGGATGCCGTGTTTTCAGCGCTCTCCAGCGAGCCGCGACGGCGCATCCTCGACATCCTCAAGAAGGAGCCGGGCGCCAACGTGAACCGCGTCTGCGAGTTCTTCCAATTCGGCCGGGTCGCGGTGATGAAGCACCTCGACGTGCTCGAGGGCGCGAACCTGGTGTTGTCCGAAAAGGTCGGGCGCGAGCGCCAGCTCTACTTCAATCCCGTTCCGATCCACATGATCCACGATCGTTGGACCACCGAGTTCAGTGCCTACTGGGCAGGACCCCTGGCGCGGATGAAGTACCGGCTCGAGAACGCACCGATTCCCATCGCAAAAAAAGGAGGCAGGCGTGGCTGACAAGGGGAAAGCCGTATTCCGGGTGGTGATCAATGGATCGCAGCAGGCGATCTTCGACGAGCTCACGCGCACTGACCGCCCGCTCGGCGCGATCTTCAACGCACGCATGCACACCACCGGATTGAAGCCCGGAGGCCGCATGCAGATGCGCACGGTGAGTGGCGACTACACCCTCGTCGAGGGCGAAGTCATCGAGTACGATCCGCCGCGCCGCTTCGCCCACTGGCATCGCTTCACCAGCACGGACGACCCGGCGTGCAAGGTGACCTACGAGCTGAAGCCCGTGACCGGGGGCATCGAGGTCACGCTCACCGTGGACGACATGCCGCTGGGCACCAAGACCGCCTCCGAGATGCAGCGCGGCGGGCACTTCATCCTGAAGAACCTCAAGGCGATCGTGGAGGCCGGGCGCCCGCCCCTCGCCACGCGCCTCATGTACGCGATGTTCGGGGCGATGGAGTTCGTGCTGCCGAAGAGATCGAAGTCCGTGAACTGGCCGCTTGAAAAAACGCTGAGGAGCCCGCCATGAAAATGGTGATGGCCATCGTCGCCGGAGCGATTGCGCTCGGCGCGCACGGCGCGGAGCGCAGCATCGCGAGGGAAGTGGTCGTGAAGGCGCCGGTCGAGGCGGTGTGGAAGTCGTGGACGACTTCCGAGGGGATCCAGTCGTTCTTCGCTCCGGAGGCGCGCGTCGAGGCCCGCCCCGACGGCGCGTTCCACGTTCACTTCAATCCGTATGCGCCACCCGGTGCGAAGGGAGCCGACGACATGCGGGTGCTGGCGGTGCAGGAGAAGAAGCTCATCTCGTTCACCTGGAACGCGCCCCCCCACCTGCCGGAGGTCCGCGCCCAACGCACCTTCGTCACGGTGCGGCTCGCACCCGCTTCGCCCACCGAGACCCGCGTGAGCCTCCATCACAGCGGCTGGGGCGAGGGGTCGCAATGGGAACAGGCCTACGACTATTTCGACCGTGCCTGGGGCAGCGTCCTCGGCAACCTGCAGAAGAGCTTTTCGGAAGGCCCGATCGACTGGAAGCCGTTCCTGGCACGCATGAAATCTTTCCAGGAGGAAGAGGACCGGAAGTCCGGGCGAAGGCCCCCGAACTAGGCCGGGAGGACCCCCTCCGGAGCCCTCGGCGGCGAGGGCGCGATGCTACAATTTGCTCGCAGCGAAGAGGTATTTGCCTTCGGTTCGCTGGCTCCGGTCCCGGGGGTTACCGGGTCTTTTATCTGCAAAGGAATTACGCGAATGAGCACCGGTATCGTGAAGTGGTTCAATGACTCCAAGGGCTTCGGCTTCATCAAACCCGACGGCGGCGGTGAGGACCTCTTCGCCCATTTCTCCGAGATCCAGGGCAACGGCTTCAAGACCCTCAAGGAAAACCAGAAGGTCGAGTTCGACATCAAGGAGGGCCCGAAGGGCAAGCAAGCCGCGCAGATCAAGCCACTGGGCTGAACCCGGCCTTCGACGGCAGCAATTGAAACGGCAGCCTCCAGGCTGCCGTTTTGTTTGGGGTCAGACCCCAATTCATTTCTGTTCCATCCGATCCCGATTCGCAAGCCCCGGGAAGAACCGCGCCCACAGCGCCACCACGACCAACGTCCCCACGCCGCCGACCACGAGGGATCCCACCGGCCCGATGAGCGCCGCGGTGGCGCCGGCGCGAAACTCGCCCAGCTGGTTGCTCGCGCTGATAAAGGTGGCGTTCACCGCGCTCACTCGCCCGCGCATGTCCTCGGGCGTCTCGAGCTGCACCAGCGTCTGGCGCACCACGATGCTCACCATGTCGGCGGCACCGCCGATGGCCAGCACCACCATGGAGAGCGCGAAACTCTCGGATAACGCGAACACCAGCACGGTCACGCCAAAAATGGCGACGGCGACCAAAAGCTTGCGGCCCACCCGATGGTCGAGCGGCCACCGGGTGAGCGCCGCAGCCATCGCGAGTGCGCCCAGCGCCGGCGCCGCGCGCAGCAGTCCGAGGCCCCACGGTCCCACGTTCAGCACATCCTTGGCATAGATCGGCAGGAGCGCCGTGACGCTGCCGAGCAGCACGGCGAAGAGATCGAGCGAGATCGCGCCGAGCGCCACCTTGTGGCCCCAGAGGAAAGAGAATCCCGCGAACACCGAGGCCCACGACACCGGCTCCTTCGAAGCGTGCATGACGCGCGGGATCGATGCGACGGTGACCAGCGACACGAGGTTCAGCAGGAAGCACGCACCGTAGACCACGGCAGGGCCGGCGACGTAGAGAAAGCCGCCTAGCGCGGGGCCGCCGATGACCGCGATCTTCATCGCCCCGGTGCTCACCGCCATCGCGCGCGCGAGCTGCTCGCGCGGCACCAGCGAGGGCACGATCGCCTGCAGCGCCGGCGTCTGCAGCGCGCGCGCGGCGCCAAGCGCCACGGAAAGCGCAAAGATCAGGTCGCGCCCGACGAAGCCACCGGCACTCGCCCACGAAAGCCAGAGGGCGACGGCGCCCTGCAGCGCGAGGCTCGCGGCCAGTACCTTGCGGCGATCGACGCGATCGGCGAGCTGCCCCGCGGGGATGGTGAATGCGAGCGTCGGGATGAACTGCAGCAGCCCGACCAAGCCGAGGTCCCAGGCGCTCGACGTGAGGTCGTACATCTGCCAGCCGAGGGCCACCAGCAGCATCTGGTTGGCCGCCGTGCCGAGGAGCCGAGTCCAGAGGAAGAAATGGAAGCTGCGGCTCAATTCAGCGGGGCGGAACGGCTTTGCCTAGGGGGAACCTCACTCTACTATAGGGTTCATGGGAACCCATTCGCTCGCGCAGCACTTCCTCACCGAGGCGTACAACAACGCCTGGGCCAACCACCGCCTGCTGCGCGCCTGCAGCCACCTCACGCAGGAGGACTTCGCGGCGCCCCGGACCAGCTTCTTTCCCTCGATCAAGGCCACGTTGAACCACATCCTCACGGTCGACGGGTACTACCTCGAGATCTTCGAGCGGAGCCTCGCCGGCGAGCCCCCGCACCCCGACCCGCACCGCCACTTCCGCCCCGAGGAGCCGTTCGAGTCGTGCGTGGACCTCTCGCGCGAGCAGCACGCCGCCGACCGCAGGCTGATCGTCCTCTGCGCCGGGCTGAGCGACGACCGGATGGACGATGTGGTGCTGATCCCGCGCCGCACGGGCGTGCTGCGCGATCGCGTGCGCCGCGTGCTCGCGCACCTCTTCGAGCACCAGATCCACCATCGCGGCCAGGCGCACGCGATGCTCGCCGGCACGCGGGTCAAGCCTCCGCCGCTCGACGAGTTTTTCTGCACCGGGGAGGCCGACCTACGCAAGCAGGATTTCGCCGAATTGGGGTTCGATGAGGAAACCATCTGGGGCGCGCGCGCTCGGATATAGATGAAGACGCTCGCCACCACGCCGCTTTCGATCCTCGATCTCGTCACCTATGCCGAGGGCGGGTCGATTCCCGAGGCGTTCCGCAATTCCCGCCGGCTCGCGCAGAACGCCGAGCGTTGGGGGTACCGGCGCTATTGGGTGGCCGAGCACCACAACCTCGACGGCATCGCGAGCGCGGCGACCGTGGTCCTGATGGGATATCTCGCTGAAGGCACGGAGACGATCCGCATCGGCTCCGGCGGCATCATGCTGCCCAACCACGCGCCCTTCATCGTGGCGGAGCAGGTCGGCACGCTCGAGTCCCTCTACCCGAAGCGCATCGACCTGGGCCTCGGGCGCGCGCCCGGCACCGATCCGCTCACGATGCGCGCGCTGCGGCGCCATTCGACCGGGGCGGACTTCGACGCGAACGTGGCCGAGCTGATGTCCTATTTCGCGCCGGCCACGCCTGATCAGAAGGTGAAGGCGATTCCGGGCGCCGGCCTCGACATCCCGATATGGATTCTCGGCTCGAGCACCTACAGCGCGCACCTCGCGGCGTCGATCGGCCGGCCGTATGCGTTCGCCTCGCACTTTGCGCCGGGCGATCTCCTCGAGGCGCTCGCCATCTACCGGCGCGAGTTCCGGCCTTCGGACGCGCTCCGGGAACCGCACGTGATGGTTGGCGTGCCCGCGATGGCCGCCGAGACCGACGAGCGCGCCGAGTTCCTCGCCACCAGCATGTACCAGCGCTCGCTCGGCATCGTGCGCGGGCAACGCGCGGCGCTTCTGCCGCCCGTCGAGAGCATGGACGGCCTGTGGAGCCGGGCCGAACAACTGGCGCTCGCCGAGCGCATGGCGCTGATGGTGGTGGGCGGGCCCAATCGGGTGCGCGAGGGGCTGCAGCAGATCATCGAAGCGACCCAGGCCGACGAGCTGATCATGGTCTCCGATGCCTACCGCCCCGAGGACCGGCTGCGCTCCTTCGATCTCCTCGCCCAGGCCGCCGAGCTGCCCCGCACCATCGACTGAACCGAGTGAATAAAAGGGTCAGACACCTTTATTGCCTTTTATTCGCAGGAGGAGATGGGGGCCCAGCTCCGCGACGGAGTTCACGCCGAGCAGCGCCATGTTGCGGTAGACCTCGCCCTGCAGGATCGCGATGGCGTGGGCCACACCGGCTTCGCCCGCGACCGAGGCGGCGTAGTTGAAGGGACGGCCGACGAAGACGAATTTCGCCCCCAGCGCAAGCGCCTTCATCACATCGGTGCCGCGCCGAACGCCGCTATCCATCATTACCGTCATGTCGCCCGCGGCGGCCACGACTGCCGGCAGCACCCGGAGCGGCGACACGGTGCCGTCGAGCTGCCGTCCGCCGTGGTTGGACACGATGATGCCGTCGATTCCGCTCTCGCGCGCGATCTTCGCGTCCTCGGGCGCCATGATTCCCTTCACCACCAGGCGGCCCGCCCATTGCTTGCGGATCTGCTCCAGATGCCCCCAATTCAAATGGTCGCGCTTGGAAAAGTCGCGCTCCACGTTACGCGCGATGATCGGCACGCCCCGCTCCGCGTACGAATTCTCGAAGTGCGGCAGGCCGTGATTGACCAGCGTGCGCAGGAACGTGGACAGCGACCAGCGCGGATGCGTGATGCCCTGCCAGGCCAGCGAGAGGCTCGGGCGCAACGGCGTGGAGAAGCCCGCGCGGACGTTGTTCTCGCGGTTCGACAGCACCGAGACGTCCACCGTCACCACCAGCGTCTTGAAGCCGGCCGCCGCAACGCGCTCCACGAGCTTGCGGATGCGCTCGGGCTCGCCCGGAAGGTACGCCTGGAACCACGCCCCCGGACACGCGGTGCACACCTCCTCGAGGCGAATGAGCGAGGTGCCACTCATGATCATCGGGATGTTCGCCGCTTGCGCCGCCCTCGCCTGCACCAAGTCGCCACGGTAAGCCGAGAGTGCGCTCAAGCCCATCGGCGCAATGCCGAAGGGTGCGGCATACCTCTGCCCGAAGAGCTCGGCGCCCGTCGTGCGCGAGGCAACCCCCTTGAGGACCCGCGGCACGAAGCCGATCTCCTCGAAGGCAATGCGGTTCTCGTCGCGCGACAGGTTCTCCTCCACGCCGCCCGAGACGTACGCGAAGATCGGGCCCGGCAGGTGGCGGCGTGCGGCGATCTCGAAGTCGTCGAGCGAGAGGAATCTGGCGAGGTTCATCGTCAGCCTCGAATAAAAGGGTCAGACACCATCATTCGCAATAAAGGTGTCTGACCCTTTCATTCAGTCGAGGGGGGTGGAGGCGAACTCCGGGAGGGCTTCGGCGCGGTGGGAGTACGCCGCGAGGGCGGGATACTTCGAGGCCGGAATTTCTCCGGAAACGCGGAACTGGCCGAAGCGCCACGCGCAGGCGACGATGACATCGGCGGCTCCGAGCCGGTCACCCTGCAGCCAGGGACTCGCCTTGGCGGCGGCACGCTCGAGCTCGTCGAACGCCGCAATCGCCTGCCCCGCCACCCGCGCAAGCCAGGGGCCGTGGCGCTTGTCCTCGGGGCGTTGCTCCTTCTCGTAGATGATCTGCACGCACTTCTCGCACGCGGCGAGCGCAAGCCCGATGAGCCGCAGCGCTTCCTGACGCTCGGCGGCGCCGGCGGGCATCAGGGCTTTCGACGGAGCCGCGCAATGCTCGAGATAATCGAGGATCAGGGTGGAATCCATCAGCACCGTGCCGTCGTCGCAGACGAAGCTCGGCGCCTTCACCACCGGGTTGATTGCGCGGAAGCGGTCGAAATGGCGGAAGACCGAGACCTGCTGGTGCTCGAAAGCCAGGCCCATGAGCTTCATCGACACCGCGCAGCGCCGCACGTACGGCGAATCGGGCATTCCCACGAGGATCATGGCCGGCCCACGAGGGTGAGGAACTCCTCGCGCGTGGCAAGGTGCTCGCGGAAAACCCCCAGCACCGACGAGGTGA
>JANNKG010000498.1:0-8172 GCA_031396185.1 Burkholderiales bacterium
CCTTTCGGCCTGAACGGCGGCAGCTACTACGTGCGGGCGCGGCTCACGTTCTGAGATCTCCCTCTCCCCCGGGCGCCCGCAAGGTGGTCAGGGCGTGGGAGAGGGTCGGGGTGAGGGTGAGCGGTCGGAGAGAGGGTGCGCTTTAGGGCGTGCCCTCTTTCTTTTTCAGCTTCAGCGCCGCGGAATTCATGCAGTAACGCAGCCCCGTCGGCTTGGGCCCATCGTCGAAGACATGCCCCAGGTGCGCATCGCAGCGCGAGCACAGCACCTCGGTGCGCGTGGAGAAGAAGCTGCGGTCCTCCTTCTCGGTGACTGCCGACTTGTCGATCGGCTGCCAGTAGCTCGGCCAACCCGTGCCGGAGTCGAATTTCGTGTCCGACGCAAACAAGGGCTGTCCGCAGCAGATGCACTCGTAGGTACCGGCGTCCTTGGTCGCGTGATATTTACCCGTGAACGCGCGTTCGGTGCCGTGCTTGCGCGTGACGTTGTACTCCTCCGGGCCGAGCTGCGCCTTCCACTCCGCCTCGGTCTTGACGACCTTGTCCATGAAATCCTCCGGTTGAGATCATTTTAGTCGGTTATTCTTTGCGCACCTTGCAAAAGACCGAACCCGATTCCACCACCGGGAAAGCCGGCCTGAGCTGGCGTCATCTCGCGGACGTGCGCGTCGCATTGATCCTGGCGCTGGGGTTCTCGGCCGGCATGCCGCTTCTCCTCGTGTTCGGCACCTTGTCGGCCTGGCTGCGCGAATCCGGAGTGCCGGTCACCACCATCGGGCTCTTCAGCTGGCTGGCCCTCGCGTACAGCCTGAAATTCCTCTGGTCGCCATTCGTCGATGCGTTCGACGTGCCGTTCCTGTCGCGGCTCGTGGGCCGGCGACGCGCGTGGATGATGGCGAGCCAGGTCCTGGTGGCGGCGGCGCTGGTGGGCGTAGGCTTCTCGGATCCGGGCGCCAACCTTGCCGTCACCGCGATATTTACCTTCCTCGTGGCCTTCGGGTCCGCGACCCAGGATGTGGTCGTGGATGGCTGGCGAATCGACGCCGCGCCCACCTCGCAGCAGGGAATCATGGCGGCGGCGTACCAGCTGGGCTATCGCCTCGCTTTGCTCTGCGCAGGGGCGGGCGCGCTCTATATCGCGGAGTTCGTGAGCTGGCGCGCGGCGTATATCTCGATGGCGGCGCTGATGGGTGTCGGCCTGATCGCCAGCATGCTCGCGCCGGTGGTGGACCGGGCTGCCGCTCCGGCCGACGGCGCGACCCCCGCCCCCACAGCTTCGCGTTTCGACTTCAGACAAGCCGTCTGGGCGCCGCTCGCGGATCTTTATCGTCGCAAGGGCGGGATGCTCGTCGCGATTCTCATCCTGGTGTCGCTCTACCGCCTGCCCGATTTCGTCGCCGGCGTCATGGCCAACCCGCTCTACATCGACCTCGGCTTCAGCAAGGTCGAGATCGCGAACGTCTCCAAGCTTTACGGCGTCTGGGTGGGCATTGTCGGCGCATTCGTCGGTGGCCTCCTGGTTTCGCGAATCGGCCTTTTCCCCACGCTCCTGATCGGGGGGATCATCGGTGCGGGGTCGAACCTGATGTTCTCGTGGCTCGCGGTCGAAGGCGCGCGGCTCGAGCTCCTCGTCCTGACGATCAGTATCGACAATTTCTCCGGCAGTTTCGCGGGTACCGCGCTGATTGCCTACATGTCGGGCCTCACGAGCCCCGGCTTCGCCGCGACGCAATACGCCCTTCTGAGCTCGCTCTATGCGTTGCCGGGGAAACTCGTCGGCGGAATTTCCGGGTTCATCGTGGCGGCCTTCGGGTATCCGACGTTTTTTGCGCTCACCGCCCTGGTGGGCATTCCGGTCGTCCTGTTATGCCTCTGGATCGGGCGTGAGAATGAAACGTTCCCCGGCAAGGAGTCGTAGGGGTGGGTTGCTTCAACGACTGACGCGCACGTACCGCACTTCTTCGTCTGCTTTCCAAGGGCCAGTGGCGCTAGCGGTCTCCTGCAAGAACACGAACGCGCCATCTGGCTGCGGGGTGATGGTGACTCGCGTCCGGGTGAGCGTGGCTCCGGCGCCCTGCTCGCCGAAAAAGCGCCACACCCCGCCTTCTTCGCGACCCTGATGCACAACGACTGATCCACCAGCGCGGAAGCCGTGGTACGTGTAAGTGGAGTCCTTCGTGCTGAAGCTGAAGATGCTCCACCCCTCTCGCGGGCCCGTTGCGCCAATCCATCGGACGCGACAAACCATATGCCGACGTCCTTCGGGTAGCCACGCACAAGTCTCGCGCAGGTTCTGCTCCGCCGGCATGCCGGCAACGGTCCAGGTGCCTTCGAAGAAGGCCAGACGCTCGTGAAAGGTCGATGGCGAGCTTGGACCTGCCGGGGTGGAATTGTTCTGCGCGCCGGCGATCGCTGCGCAGCAGGCCAGAACCAGGGTGGCTGCTGCAGTGCGAAGGGGCTTTCCTCGTTGACGACGCGGGGCTTCAGGTGGGTACATCGTGGGTACCTTTCAACGTCGCTCTCAAGCCATCGCGGGCCGGTTGACGCCAGGTGCTGCCCCGTAAACCGTTCCGTTGCTCCAGCTCTCGACGTATTCCACGATGGATACAGTCCACGGGTTCTCCATGGTCTCGTCGAAGTACTCGAAGACAATCCCGTCGGGTGCGGTCATCGATAACAGAACGGTCCCGCCCTCCTCGCCACCCCACTCATCATGAGGGTGTGCGTCGGCGGGAGCGAGCGCATAGTCGCCCTTCTTCCGATGCACGGACTGGGTCGTCCCGTCCGGCAACATCTCCTTCAGGAACTGTTCGCCCTCCAGGACCAGGGTGACGGTCGAGGCGACGTGGCGGTGCCGCCTGCAGTGACCCCCCTTGCCGTATCGGAGGAGCATATCCAGCCGTCCGCTCGGCAAGTCGTAGCCTAAGAGGCTGTACTCGAAATCGACCCGGAATTCCTTGCAGTTCGGATCGGTCACGCGTCGCCACTCGACGGACCGTAGATCGAAACTCTTGGAGATAGCCGGCATGTGATGTCCTTTGGCTCTTGTTCAGGGTCGCAGTTGGAAGTCGATCAGTTCGACAGTAGACGTTCCGAGGTACGGATTGTGTCTCACCGCCTTCACGATGGCGCGTGCCGCTGGCGCATACCAGTAGGTTTCGGTGGTCTCGCCGGCGAATTGACTATTGATCGGGGAGGTCCCATGCAGGCTTCCCTTCGCTACGAGCTTGAAGGCATCGAATTCACCCGCCGGGACCGTCAGCTTCTCATGGCCCACCACGGCCACTTCGACGACGGTGCTGCCCTTGGACCCCTTCGGCTTGAATAACCAGTTGTTGGCGTAACGCCAGCGCTTGCCGACCTCGAGCGGAAAGTCGAGTGATTTCGGGTTCGATTCCTTGTTCCGCGGCGACTCGAGGACATTCAACTCCAAAGTCAGACTCAGCGGCTCCCCATTCTCCGTGCCTTCGATCCCCGCAGGGCCGACCGATGTGATCACCCACGCGCGATTCGGTGTCGTGGAGCGAACGGTCTGGTACACGACAAATTTCCACTGGTCACCGACGTTGACGGCGGGCAGCTCCGCCTTCTGTGCGAAAGCCGTACCGGGCAGCAGTGCGAGCACCGAAATGATGGCGAAAAGTCTCATAGGGCCTTGGGCCCCTCATTGCGCGTCTGCAGCTTCCTGCGCAGGTAGAAACCGGCGCCCAGGATTGCGACGCAAATGGCCTGCACTGCCAGCAATCCGCCCCATGTCGGGGTTCGAAAATCATGAAACATCCGCTCACCTTCGATGGCGCCGTTCAATTTGAGGTACGCGACGATCAAGGTGACCACGAAGTAGGAGCTGACGATGAAAATGACAGCGCCGATGACGAAGTTCGCGAGCCAGATGGCCAGTCGCATAGGAGGGCTAGGGCGCGCGCGCCTCGATGAAGATCGCCTTCGAAGGCGCTCGGTAAGGATCGGCGCCGCCCGAGCGGGCTAGAGCCGCGGACACGGTCTCGATCACTTTGTCGAGGTCGAAACCCTTGTTCTGGATGAGCGTCGCGCGGGGCGTCCCGCGTACCTGTCCGGTAGCGAGGGTGTGGGCGCTCACGCCGGCCACCTCCAGCGGCACGTGGTCGATGCGCACGTGCGTGAAGCCGGCCCCGTCCACGAGCCTTCGCAGCAAGACCGGATCCGCGAGCTCGTAGGGCGTTCGGAATACCAGCTCCGGATCCCCGGGCGCGAGCCCCTCGATCGCGCCGGCACCGACGCGGCCCGTGGGGTTTTCCTCGATGCGGTCCCACACGCTGAAGAAGAGTGCGGCGCCGGGCTTCAGCACGCGCCGCGCCTCGGCGAACGCCAGGGCCTTGTCGGGCACGAACATGAAACCAAGCGCGCACACGACGGCTGCGAAGCGGCAATTCTCGAACGGCAGGCGGCATGCGTCGGCCTCGCGCCATTCGATGCCGCCCTCGCCCACCGCCGCGCGCGCGTATGCGAGCATCGCAGGGCTCAGGTCGGTGGCGGTCAACCGCGCCGACGGATCAAGCCGGGCGCGAATGTGCCGCGTCACCAATCCGGTGCCGCAGGCGATCTCGAGGACATCACCCCCGGGGTTGGCGGGCACGCGGCGCGCGAGCTCAGCCGCGGGCGGGCCGAAATAGGCGGTGCCTAAGCAGCGGTCGTAGTACTCGGGGATGGATCCGCCGAACGAAGCCCTGGCATTGGCTGGTGCCATTCGCGACACCGCTACTGCACGAGCGTCGGCGTGTAGGTCCACGCCCAGTTCTCGGCACCCATCAATGTGAAACTCTTCCGGTCGGCCGCGATGGAGATGAAGCCTCCCTTCGGCAGCACCGGCAGGGCCAGGGCTTCCGGCCCAGCGCCCCCCAGGTGCAGGAGCGCCGGTTGCTTGCTGCCCGGGATGGCTCGCATCGAGCAGCTCCCCGGGTAATTGGAGACGCTTGCCGCCGGAAACGTCCGTGTACCGGTGATCTGGATCAGGTCGCCCATCATCGAAGTCGACGCGCTCTGGAAGTGCTCGTATTCGCCCTTCAGCTGCGGTGGCGGGCAATTGGTGCCGTCGGACTTGACGTTCTTCAATTCGGACTTCCCGTCCACGACCGTGACCAGCCCGACGACTTTGCCCTTGTTGACGTCCCAGGTGAACTCGACGATTACCCGGTCGGTTACGTCCGCCTTACCCTCGTAATCGCCGAACACGACGGGCACGCGCGCATTGTGCGCGCCTTCGACCCGATACCTGACGACCTTGGCCGTGGTCCACTTTTGCGCCGTGGCCATGTCCTGCGCGCCAGATGGCAGGGCCAGCAAGCTGGCGAGAGCGGTGGCAAGCGGAAGAAGTTTTCTCATGAAAGGCAACCATTTGTTGTTAGCGGTCATTGTACGAGGGGTGGCCCTCCAGCCGCGACCGTGCCGCATGCAGGAGGGCTCGTGAATAGAGGCGGTGAAAGCCCAGCAGGCTGTGAAAGGCGAACCCCAGGGAGCCCTGCCCTGTGGTTGCGTTCTTCACCGGCACGATCGCCGATCCGAAGTACAGGCGCGTGGCCGAACCCTGGTCAGCAGAGGCACGCGCCGCCATCAACCAGGACCTCGTCCGACCGGAGGCCAGGAGCAATTCGTCCTTGCTACGGCTCTCGACGCGCCACGCAGCGAACGAATCGCGCTCCCCCAAGGCGAGCTGCTTCGCTTCTTCGTCGGTCGAGGGTCTTGATAGGACAATCCGCAGGATCAGGCGCTCGAGCTTGAATAGGCCCGTCGTATAGAACGCCTCCACGTATTGGGCCTGGGACACGGGCTTGGCGATGTCCGTTGCGTAGCAATCGGCGTACGCACCCTCCTGGCGGTAGCTGTCCAGGAACGACGCGCGCGGGATCTCGGATGCCGCAATCGACGACGCTTCACGAGCTCCGCCAGTCTTCATGCGGCGCTGATCGCGTGCACGAACCAAAGCCCGGCAACGCCGAGTGCATAAGTCGCCGCAGCGGCCAGCGCCAGGGCCGGCGCGAGGCGACGCTCGCGTTCGGGAACGTTCTCGCGGGGATAACTGCGCAGGAATATCACGTAGGCCACGTAGGCGAGGAGCATGCCGGCGAGGACGTCGAGAATGTAGTGCTGTTTCGTGTACAGGGTCGACAGCCCCACGAGGAGGGCCCAGGCGCCTGCGATGGCGCCAACGCCACGATGCACGCGATGGCAGGCCAGCGCTGCAAGGAAACATTGCGCGACGTGAAGTGAGGGAAAGCAGTTGTAGCGCACGTCGGACGAGTAGATAGCGTGCAGCGCCCAGACGAAGAAACCTTCTCCGGCCACAGTCGCCGGCCGCGGGCCGATGGTCGGATACGCAAGGAAGCAAACATACGAAAAAAGCCACACTGCCAGGAAGGCGAGGGTGGTTCGTCGAACCAATTCCTGCTGGTGCACGACGAATACCGGCAGGAGGGCGGCAAGGAAGAGCGATCCATAGACCACCGACCACTCCGGTCGCAAGGGCACCATTCGGTCCAACGCGAGTTCGGGCACGTGAATGACTTCACCGTGCTGCACCAATTCACCGATGTAGAGATAAACGGGAACGATCGCGAAGAGCGCGACCATCGGAAGGGTCACCGGCTGCTGCCTTGTCATGAGATCGACGACCGCGTTCCATCCAAGGCGGCTTGCATTGGGGGCGGAAAGACGCGGCTCGCGACCTTCCGGAGGGTGCTCCACCGCGTTGTTGATGGTCATTGCGATTCCACTGCCGGCCGATTGTCCATCGGCGTCTTTCGGACTAGCTCATCGGATCGGTGCCCGCAACATCTTCAAGTGTGCAGTCAGCCAGGTTGCTTCCGCCCTAGCTTCGCGATGATGTCCCGCTTCAGGGCATCGGCGAAAAGTGAGAGGCCGACCGCAAATGACGCAAATCCAGCAATCGCGACAATTGTCGCTTTCGCGACGTCGTTCGAGCCTGGTACGTACACGAGGGCCGAAAGCGCAACCCACAACAGCGCAATCCCGGTAAGCCGCATGGCGACGGTCCTGGTTTCAGCGGGAAAACCAGCAGTGTCCTGTGTCATGGCGTTCTCTCCTTTCCTGGGAACTGCGTTTCGGGCCCATTCCTGCCCGGCAGGTGCGGGCCATTCTGTAGCGGGGATCGACGCGGGTCAATCGCCGACCCGTAGCCCCGCAAGCCCTATGGCTTTGTCCGGAACCGGAACACGCCCAGCGATCCTCGCAGGTTCGGCATCACCGTCACCTGCTTGCCCCCGTGAATCACGCGCTCGTCGAGGATCTCGGCGCCAACCTTGGTGCACAGGTCCTCGAAATCCTTCACGGTGCACAGGTGGATGTTGGGCGTGTCATACCAGTTGTGCGGGAGCGATTTCGACACCGGCATGTGGCCCCGCAGGATGTCGAGGCGGTGGCGCCAGTAGCCGAAGTTGGGGAAAGTGACGATCCCTTCGCGGCCCACGCGCAGCATCGCCTTGAGGACCCCCTCGACGTTGTGCATCGCCTGAAGCGTCTGCGACAGGATCACGAAATCGAAGGCATTGTCGTCGAAGGTCGACAAGCCCGATTCGAGGTCGTCCTGGATCACGTTCACGCCGTTCTTTACGCTCGCGAGGACGTTGGCCGCGTCGATTTCGACACCGTAGCCGCGCACGCCGTGGGTCGCGGCCAGGCCGGCCAGCAGCTCGCCATCGCCGCAGCCCAGGTCGAGCACGCGCGCGCGCTCCGGGATCCACGATCCGATCAGCTCGAAGTCGTAGCGTTGCATGCTCACGCGCCGTCCCGCTGGCCGCGAAAGCCGCGCATCTCTTCGAGCTCCGCGCCGCCGAGGGCCAGCGGCGTGCGGCGCGCGCCCGCACCGATCTCGGAGGCCACGTTGTCGAAGTACGCCGCCACCAGCTCGTGATAGTGGCGGTTGTCGAGGAGGAAGGCGTCGTGCCCGTGGGGCGCGTCGATTTCGGCGTAAGTAACCGGCTTGTCGGCGACCACCAGCGCCTTGACGATCTCGCGCGAGCGATCCGGCGGAAAGCGCCAGTCGCTCTTGAAGGACGCCACGAAGAAACCGGCCTTGGCCTGGGAGAGGGCGCGCGCGAGGTTGCCGCCGGTTTCCTTCGCGGGGTCGTAGTAATCGAGCGCCTTGGTCATCAGCAGGTAGGTGTTGGCGTCGAACACC
>JANNKG010000545.1:0-5506 GCA_031396185.1 Burkholderiales bacterium
GCTCGCCGAGGACCAGCGCACGGTACAGGCGGACATGCACCGCACCAACTCGCTCAATTCGGGGCACCGCGCGTGTCAGGGTTGCGGAGAGGCGCTCGGCGCGCGCTACGCCATCGACGCCGCCATGCGCGCCTCCAACAACAAGCTGATCGCGGTGAACGCGACCGGCTGCCTCGAAGTCTTCTCCACGCCCTATCCCGAGAGCTCGTGGCAGGTGCCGTGGATCCATTCGCTCTTCGGCAATGCGGCCGCGGTCGCCACGGGTGTGGCGGCGGCGCAGCGCGCGCTGGGCCGCCCCGAGGTGCGCGTGATCGCGCAGGGCGGCGATGGCGGCACCACCGACATCGGCTTCGGCTGCCTGTCGGGCATGTTCGAGCGCAACGACGACGTGCTCTACATCTGCTACGACAACGAGGCCTACATGAATACCGGGGTGCAGCGCTCCAGCGCCACGCCGCCCACCGCGCGCACCGCCACCACGCCGGCGATGGGCCCCGCGCCGGGCAACGTCTTCGGCACTGGCAAGAACGTGCCGCTGATCGCCATGGCACACCGTATTCCCTATGTAGCCACCGCGAGTGTCGCCAACCTTCGCGACCTGGAAGCGAAGGTGACCCACGCCATGGAGCTCCGGGGCGCGCGCTACATCCACATCTTCGTGCCGTGCCCGCTCGGCTGGGGATCGGCCCCGGAGGACACGATCAACATCGCGCGCCTCGCCATCGAGAGCGGTCTCTTTCCGCTCTTCGAGGCGCACCACGGCAAGGTCACCTCGCGCACCGCCATCCGCCGGCAGGTGCCCGTCACCGATTACCTAAAGCGCCAGAAGCGCTTCGCGCACCTCTTCGGCAACACGCCCGACCTGGGCCGCATCGCGCAGCTCCAGCAGATGGCTGACCAGAACATCGCCGACTTCGGCTTGCTCGAGGACTCCCTCCCCCTCGGGCGCCCAACGAGCGGAGCGTGGCTTGGGGAAGGGCCGGGGACAGACTAATGGACAAACCCTTCGCCATCACCCTCGACCCCGGCTCGAGCCTCGCCAACAAGACCGGCGCGTGGCGCACCAAGCGCCCGCTTTACGTGGACCGCCTGCCGCCCTGCAACAACGCGTGCCCCGCGGGGGAGAACATCCAGGGCTGGCTGTTCCACGCCGAATCGGGCAACTACGAAGCCGCGTGGCGCGTCCTCACCGAGGACAATCCGCTGCCCGCGGTCATGGGGCGCGTGTGCTACCACCCCTGCGAGACCTCGTGCCACCGCGGGCAGCTGGACGAATCCGTCGGCATCAATTCCGTGGAGCGCTTCCTCGGCGACGAAGCGTTGAAGCAGGGCTGGAAATTCGCCGTTCCGCAAGTGGCCACCGGCAAGCGCGTGCTGGTCGTGGGCGCCGGCCCCTCGGGGCTTTCGGCCGCGTACCACCTGCGCCGCCTCGGCCACGGCGTGAAGATCGTGGACGCGGGTCCCTTCGCCGGCGGGATGATGCGCTACGGCATCCCGAAGTACCGGCTGCCGCGCGACATTCTCGAGGGCGAGGTGCAGCGCATCCTCGACATGGGTGTGGAGCTCGAGCTCAACTGCAAGGTCGATCACATCGTCGAGACCATGAAGGCCGGCGAGTTCGACGCGGCCTTCCTCGCGGTTGGCGCGCACATCGCCAAGCGCGCCTACATTCCCGCGGGCGAGGCGGCGCGCATCCTCGACGCGGTCTCGGTCCTGCGCAGCATGGAAGGCGAGGACAAGCCGATGCTGGGCCGGCGGGTCGTCGTGTACGGCGGCGGCAACACCGCGCTCGACGTGGCGCGGACCGCAAAGCGCCTGGGGGCCACCGAGGCGATCATCGTCTACCGCCGCACGCGCGAGAAGATGCCCGCGCACGATTTCGAAGTGCAGGAAGCGCTCGATGAAGGGGTGCTGATCAAGTGGCTCTCCACGATCCGCAGCGTGGCGGGCGAGGCCACCCTCACGGTGGAGAAGATGGCGCTCGACGACAAGGGCTTCCCGCAACCCACGGGAGAACTGGAAACACTCGAGGCCGACTCGCTGGTGCTGGCGCTGGGGCAGGACGTGGACCTGAGCCTGCTGGAAGGCGTCCCGGGCCTGGAGATCAAGGACGGCGTGGTCCAGGTGGCCGCCAACATGATGACCGGGCACGCAGGCATCTTCGCCGGCGGTGACATGGTCCCCTCCGAGCGCACCGTGACGGTCGGCGTCGGCCACGGCAAGAAAGCGGCGCGCCACATCGACACGTGGCTGAAGGGCGAGGCCTACCAGGCGCCGCGCAAGCACGAGGTGGTGAGCTTCGACCAGCTCAACACCTGGTACTACTCCGACGCCCCCAAGACCGTGCGGCCGATGCTCGAGACCGCGCGGCGCAGCTCCACCTTCGACGAGGTCGTCAGCGGGCTCGACGAAACCACGGCGTTGTTCGAGGCGCGCCGCTGCCTTTCCTGCGGCAACTGCTTCGAATGCGACAACTGCTACGGCGTGTGCCCGGACAACGCCGTGATCAAGCTGGGGCCGGGGAAGCGCTTCGAATTCAACCTCGACTACTGCAAGGGCTGCGGCATCTGTGTGGCCGAATGCCCGTGCGGAGCGATCAAGATGGTGCCCGAAACGAGCTGAACGCCGGCGGGCCACAAGGAGGCAGACATGTTGCACGAAATTGTTGGCAGTTCGGAAGCCGCGGGCGTCCGCGGAGTGGGTGTGCTGCGAGATCCGGCGCTGAACAAGGGAACGGCTTTCACGGAGGTCGAGCGCGACGCGCTCAACCTGCGCGGGCTGCTGCCGCCGCACGTGTCCTCCCAGGCCGACCAGGTGAAGCGCGTGCTGGAGAACTTCCGGCGCAAGTCCACCGACCTGGAGAAGTTCATCGACCTCGCGGCGCTCCATGACCGCAACGAGGCGCTCTTCTTCCGCATCCTGATGGACCACCCCGACGAGATGACGCCGATCGTCTACACGCCGACGGTGGGCCTCGCCTGCCAGCAGTTCGGCCATATTTTCCAGCGCCCGCGCGGCATCTTCGTGAGCGCGAAGGACCGCGGGCGCGTGGCCCAGGTGCTCGCCAACTGGCCCAACCGCGACGTGAAGATCATCGTGGTGAGCGATGGCGAGCGCATCCTCGGCCTGGGCGACCTCGGCGCCAACGGCATGGGCATTCCGGTGGGCAAGCTCTCGCTCTACACCGCTTGCGCCGGCGTGCCGCCCGACCAGGCCCTGCCGGTGCTGCTGGATGCGGGCACCAACAATCCTGCACTGCTGTCGGACCCGCTCTACATCGGGCTGCACGACAAGCGCCTGGGGGTGGAGGAGTACGACGCGCTCGTCGATGAGTTCGTGACCGCCGCGCGCGCAACGTTCCCGGGCGTGGTGATCCAGTTCGAGGATTTCGCCAGCCACAACGCGTTTCGCCTGCTGCAGAGGTACCGCGACCGCATTCCCACGTTCAATGACGATATCCAGGGCACGGCGGCGGTGGCGCTTGCGGGAATCCTCTCGGCGCTGCGCATCACCGGCGGCACGCTCGCGCAGCAGACGCTGCTCTTCCAGGGCGCGGGCGAAGCGGCCACCGGCATCGCGGACCTGGTGGTCGCCGCGATGGTGTCCGAGGGCCTCGACGAGGGCGCGGCGCGCAAGCGCTGCTGGCTGTTCGACTCCAAGGGCCTGGTGGTGAAGTCGCGCACCGGTCTTGCCGGGCACAAGCTTCCCTACGCCCACGATTCGGCCGGCATCGACACGCTGCTCGCGGCGGTGAACGCGGTGAAGCCGACCGCCATCCTCGGGGTCGCAGCCGTCGGCGGCGCCTTCACGAAGGACGTCGTGGAGGCGATGTCCACGTTTAACCCGCGGCCGATCGTCTTCGCGCTCTCGAACCCGACCTCGAAGTCCGAGTGCACGGCCGCGCAGGCCTACCAATGGTCCGGCGGCCGCGCGCTCTTCGCCTGCGGCTCGCCGTTCGATCCGGTGGAGCTCGACGGCAAGCGCCACGTGCCGCGCCAGGGCAACAACTCGTACATCTTTCCCGGCATGGGCCTGGCGGCGATCGTCACGGGGGCCACGCGCATCACCGACCCGATGTTCATGGTGGCCGCGCGCACCCTTGCCGAGCAGGTGACCGCGGCCGACCTCGAGCAGGGCAGCCTCTATCCGCCGCTCATGAACATTCGCGAAGTCTCCGCGCGTATCGCGGCGGCGGTAGCCGCCGTGGTATTCCGCGAGAAACTGGCGCAGGTGCCCGAGCCCGCCGACGTTCTCGCCTTCGTGAAGTCGAGGATGTACGAGCCCAGCTACGGGGCCTCGACAGCAAACGCGCCATGATCGACCAGGCGTTGCAGGCGATGTTGCGCAAGCACCCCTTCGTGGAAGCCTTCGAACCTGCGCACGTGGAAAAGCTCGCCGCGCTCGCGACCAACGTGCGCTTCGCGCGCGACCAGGTGGTGTTCCACGAGGGCGACGAATGTTCCGAGTTCTACATGATCGTCTCGGGGACGATTGCCCTCGAGAACGAGGAGCCGGGGCACACCCTCCGGGTGCAGACCCTCGGGGCCGGCGACGAGCTCGGCTGGTCGGCATTGCTGATGGGTAGCGGCAAGCATTTCCAGGCGCGGGCGCTGGAGTCCGCGGAGGTGCTTGCATTCGACGCCCTCGCGCTGCTCTCCGCCTGCAAGGAGGATCCGGCGTTCGGATTCGCCTTGATGCACCGCCTGCTCGGCGTGGTCGCAGGTCGCCTGCAGGCGACCCGGCTGCAAGTCCACGACATGTACTCGCCGGTGGCCAAACGCGCCGGCACCTAAGGCAGACCCCTGAAGTTTTTGAGGAAAGAGCAAATGAAATTGCCAAACGCAAGCGCGAAATGATGCGCAACATTATTGGCATCGTGGGAGCGGTGGCGGTCGTGACCTGCGGCGGCGCCGCTGCTGCGGCCATGACGAAGGAGGACTACAAGGCCGGCAAGGCGCGCATTGCCGCCGAGTACCAGGCCGGTCGCCAGAAGTGCGGTGCGCACCTCGGCAACGCAGCCGAGCAGTGCGTCGCGCGGGCCCGCGGCGCGCAGAAGACAGGCAAGGCCGAGCTGGAGGCGGCCTACAAGCCGAGCCCCCGAACCCAGTACGTCGCCGCCATGGCGAGGGCCGAGGCTGCCTACGAGATCGCGAAGAAGGAGTGCGGCGGCAGGGGGGGCGAAACGCGCAAGGGCTGCCTCAAGGACGCCAGGGCGGGGCAGGCCGAAGCGAAGGCCGCGGCGAGCGCAGCCCGGAAAGCATCGACGGCGGAGCAGGGCGCCGCGGGAAAGACCGCTAGCGCGCCCCGTTGACCGCCGGTCCGGTCACCTCCTGAGGTCGGCCGATACTTTCTCGAGGGCTTTCTGCATCGTTTCCCAGCTCGCGGTCATTTTTGCCTGCATTTTCTCACCGGCTTCCACACCCGCAACGCTCATCTGCTCGAAAGTCTTCCGGGCCTCGTCGCGGTTCGCGCGCAGGCTCTTGATATTCGCCTGATAAGTGGCGCG
>JANNKG010000549.1:0-2067 GCA_031396185.1 Burkholderiales bacterium
CGCCCTGCGCGAGGTCGCCAATGTTGGGGAAGTCCGCCGCGTGGCACGGCAGGACGGCGGCAAAGGCGAGGGGCGCGAGGCGCGCGATGACATTCATCTCAGCTCCTGGCGCGGGGGTTCATGCAACTCGAGCGTCTGCCCGGCCTTCATGACCTGCCCGGGCGTGTCGTGGCCAACCACCACCGGAATGCGGCGCGCGACCGCGAGCAGCTTGGCCAGGTCGATGCGCGTGTCGTATCCCATGTCCTCGAGCATGTTCACCACGTCTTCGGTACAGATGTTCCCGGTGGCGCCCGGCGCGAAAGGACAGCCGCCCAGCCCCGCGACCGAACCGTCGAACGAGCGCACGCCCGCCTCGATGCCCGCAACCACGTTGGCCAGGCCCATGCCGCGGGTGTTGTGGAAATGCAGCGTGTAGTAATTCTCGTCGGGGGGCGGGAAGCGCTTGAGTACCTTCGCGGTGAGTTCACGTACCTGTCGCGGATTCGCCATGCCGGTGGTGTCCGCGAGCGATATCCCGTCGAGGCCTAGGTTGCGAAAGCGCTCGACGAACTCCATCACGACGTCCTCGTGCACATGCCCCTCGTAGGGGCAGCCAAAGGTCGTCGACAGGCTCATGGTGATCTTCAGGCCCGCGTCGTGGGCCACCTTCACCATCGTCGGCAACTCGGCGAGCGACTGCTCGTGGGTGCGGTTGATGTTGGTGCGGTTGTGGGTCTCGGAGGCGGAGATCACGCCGTTGACCTCGTGGGGCTTCCTCGGCGCGGCAACCGCGTTCTGCACGCCGCGGATGTTGGGCACGAGGGCCACGTGAATCACCCCGGGGACGCGCTCGATCCCGGCGAGCACCTCGTTGGCGTCGGCGAGCGCCGGAACCGCCTTGGCCGAGACGAACGAAGTCACCTCGATCTTGTGCAGGCCGGTGCGCGACAGCTGGTTGATGAGCTCGACCTTCGTGGCCGTAGGCACGAAGACCTTCTCGATCTGGAAGCCGTCGCGCACGGCGACGTCGTTCACGTAGATGCGCATGGGATTCACGGGGATGGAGCCATGGATTTTACTCTTTCCGCGCCGCGCGCAGCCCTCAGGCGATCACGCCGCGCGCCCGGAGCGAGGCGATCTCCGCGCCCGCATACCCGGCCGCGCCCAGGACTTCGTCGGTGTGCTCGCCCAGTTTCGGCCCGATCCAGCGCGTCTCCCCCGGAGTCGCCGAGAGCTTCGGCACCATCCCCGGCAGGAGCACCTCCTGGTCGCCCAGCGGGTGGCGCTCGATCATCTGGCGCGCCTGGTAGTGGAGATCGGCTGCGATGTCGGCGATCGAATAGATACGCCCCGAGGGAACCTCCGCGCGCTCGAGCATCTCGAGGACCGCGTCCAGGTCATGGCGCGCCGTCCATTCGCCGATCACCCCGTCGAGCTCTTCGGTGCGCTTGACCCGGCCGTCGTTGTTCGCCAGGCCCGGGTCATCGGCGAGGTCGGATCGCCCGATCGCCCGCATCATGCGCTTGAAGATCGAGTCGGCGTTGGCGCCAATCACGACGTATTTGCCGTCCCGGCACAAGTAGGTATTGGACGGCACGATGCCTGGAAGCGACGCGCCCGAGCGCTCACGCACGAAGCCGCCCATGCCGTATTCCGGCAGCATCGATTCCATCATCGCGAATACCGCCTCGTAGAGCGCCACGTCGACCACCTGGCCCTTGCCCGAGGTGTGGCGGTGGTGCAGCGCCATCAACGCGCCGATCGCCCCGAACATCGCCGCCAGCGAGTCGCCGATCGAGATGCCGACGCGCACCGGAGCGCGGTCGGGATAGCCGGTGAGGTAGCGCATGCCGCCCATCGATTCCCCGATGGCGCCGAAGCCCGGGCGGTCGCGATACGGGCCCGTCTGCCCGAAACCCGACAGCCTCACCATGATGAGCCGCGGATTCTCGCGCGCGAGAGCCTCGTAGCCGAGGCCCCACTTCTCGAGAGTCCCGGGGCGGAAATTCTCGACCACGATATCGGCATCCTTCGCCAGGCGGCGCACCACGGCCTGTCCATCCGCATCGCGCAGGTTCACCGCGA
>JANNKG010000579.1:0-9354 GCA_031396185.1 Burkholderiales bacterium
GTCGGCATGGGCCCCGCGGGATTCACCGTCGCCCATCACCTCCTCAACGACGGCCACACGGTGGTCGGCATCGACGGGCTCAAGATCGAGCCGCTCGATCCGGCCTTGAGCGGCGTGGATGCCGGCGGCGGCCGCGTCGCGGTCCGGCCGCTCCGCGACGTGGCGCAGTTGCGCGAGCCCCTCGATCGGCGGGTGATGGCGGGATTCGGCGGCGTGGCCGAATACGGCATCACGGTCCGCTGGGACAAGAACTTCCTCAAGATGGCGCGGCTCCTGGTCGAGCGGCGCGCGGAGTTCGCGGTGATCGGCGGCGTCCGGTTCGGCGGAACGCTCACCGCCGAGGACGCGTTCGCGCTCGGGTTCGACCACATCGCGCTCGCCGCCGGCGCGGGCAAGCCCACGGTGCTCGACATGCCCAACGGCCTCGCCCGCGGGGTCCGCACCGCCTCCGACTTCCTCATGGCCCTGCAGCTCACCGGGGCGGCGCGCACCGACTCGATCGCCAACCTGCAGGTGCGCCTGCCGATCGTGGTCGTCGGCGGCGGGCTCACCGCCATCGACACCGCCACCGAGTCGCTCGCCTATTACCCGGTCCCGGTCGAGAAATTCCTGGCGCGCTACGAGAAGCTGTCCGCCGAGCGCAGCCCCGGCGAGGTCCGCAACGAATGGAACGAGGAGGAGACCGAGGTCGCCGAGGAGTACCTGACCCACGCGCTCGCGATTCGCGCCGAGCGCGAGGCGGCGGCGCGGGAAGGCCGCCCGGCGCGCATCCTCGAGTTGCTCCAGCTGTGGGGCGGCGCGACGATTGCCTACCGCAAGCGCCTCATCGACAGCCCGTCATACACGCTGAACCACGAGGAGGTCGAGAAGGCGCTCGAGGAAGGCATCCGCTTCGCCGAGAACCTCACCCCTCGAGAAGTGAAGGTCGATTCCAGCGGCCACGCCACCGCGCTCGCCGTGCGCGCAAAGCTCACCGATGCCGCGGGCAACGTCACCGAGGGCGACGTCGACCTCCCCGCACGCACCATCCTCATCGCCGCGGGGACTCAGCCCAATACCGTCCTCGCGCGCGAAGACCCCGGGCATTTCGTCCTCGACGGCAGATATTTCCGGGCGGTCGACGACGACGGCGATCCGGTCACTCCCGAGCGCTCAGCCAAGCCTGGCACGCCGCAAGTTCTCATGTCGCGCGATCGCGAGGACCGCTTCATGAGCTACTTCGGGGACCTGCATCCGTCGTTCTCCGGCAACGTGGTGAAGGCGATGGGCTCGGCGAAGCAGGGCTACCCCGTGGTGAGCCGCGTGCTCGCGCGGCGCCCGGCGCGAGCACCCGCCGAGAGCGCGCCATTCCTGGCGCGCCTGAACGGCGAGCTGCGCGCGACGGTCCACCATGTCGAGCGCCTCACCCCCAGGATCGTCGAAGTCGTCGTGCACGCGCCGATGGCGGCGCGCCAGTTCCGCCCGGGGCAGTTCTATCGCCTGCAGAATTTCGAGACCTACGCGGCCCGGCCCGAAGCAACCACCCTCGCCATGGAGGGCCTTGCACTGACCGGCGCATGGGTGGATCGGGAAAAGGGGTTGGTGTCGACCATCGTCCTGGAGATGGGCGGATCGAGCGACCTGTGCGCGGTGCTCAAGGTGGGCGAGCCCGTGATCCTGATGGGCCCCACCGGTACCCCCACCGAGACCCCGGGCGGGGAGACGGTGGCGCTGGTGGGCGGCGGCCTCGGCAACGCGGTGCTGTTCTCGATCGGTGCCGCACTGCGCGCGGCCGGATCGCGAGTCCTCTACTTTGCGGGCTACAAGAAGATGGACGACCGCTACAAGGTGGCCGAGATCGAGGCCGCGGCCGACGAGGTCGTCTGGTGCTGTGACGAGATGCCGGGATTCGAGCCCACGCGGGCGGGCGACAAGACGTTCGTCGGCAACATCGTCGAAGCCATGGCGGCGCACGCCTCGGGCGCACTGGGCGCGGCCAAGGTCCGCCTGCAGGACGCCGATCGACTGATCGCCATCGGCTCCGATGGGATGATGGGCGCGGTGGCGCTCGCTCGGCACTCGATGCTCGCGCCCTACGTGAAGGCCGCCCATGTCGCCATCGGCTCGATCAACTCGCCGATGCAATGCATGATGAAAGAGATCTGCGCGCAGTGCCTGCAGCCGCAAGTCGATCCCTCCACCGGCAAGGTGCGCTACGTATTCTCGTGCTTCAACCAGGACCAGCCGCTCGACGAGGTCGACTTCGCGGGCCTACGCCAGCGCCTCGGGCAGAACTCCCTGCAGGAAAAGCTCACCGCGCAGTGGCTCGATCGGGCCCTGGTGGTGGAGGGCCTGCGCACCCGGGCTACTTCCGTACGCCCGGAGCGGAGCTGACCAGGCCGCGTGCGCGGCGCGCGAGGTAGAGCTCGAGCGCCACGAGGTCCTCCGCCCCAAACGCCGGCATCTCGGCCCGTACGCCGAAATAACAGGCGCGAAGCCGGCGCTGCAGCGAGCCCAGCGACTGCCACTCGAGGCGATAGGCAGGCCAGTCCGCGGGGTGGCCCTGGCTGATCTTCTCGGCGAGCAGGGTACGGCCCCAGTTCTCGTCGTGGCACTGGTTGCAGGCGAGATTGAACTGGCCCTGGCGCTCGAAATAGAGTGCCCGCCCGCGCGCGAATACGGCTCCCGCGGGGCCATCGACCGATGCCTCGATGGGCATGCCCGCCGACTGCCGCGCGACGAATGCGGCGATCGACAGCAGCTCCTCGGACTCGAGCGCCAGCGACGGCGACTTCTGATGCAGCGACACGCACGCATTGACTCGCCCCTCGAGACCGACGACGCGTCCGATTGCGGAGTCGTGCTTCGGGTAGGTCGCCGCGACGCCGCGCATCGAAACCTTCGCGTCGCCATGGCAAGTCGCGCACGCGGGGCCCGTGGCGCGAGGCTCCGACCAAAGCCGCTCGCCGCGCGTCACCCACAGCATCCCCGGATTGGCGAAGGCGTCGGCCTGCAGCGCGCGGACTTGGGCGCCCTGGAACTGCATGCCGCCCTGGAGCGGCGCCGGCGCGGAAACCTCGGCGGCAAAAGCGCCGGTCGCGAGAGCGGCGCAAAGGGCCATGCCACCCAATCGCGCGGCGCCACTCACGCGACGGAAAACGCCGCGCTCTCGCGGCCCCGCTCGCCGCGATCGTCGCTCCATTCCACCACCACCTCGCCGGATTGCTGCGCGGCGGCGAAGAAAGCGAGGTACGGATTGGCCGCGATGCCGGAGCCCAGCTCGGCGCTGAACACCTCGCGGCCGTCGATGCGGCACACCATCCGGTTGACGACGTTCACCGGGATCGAACGGCCATCCATGTCGCGGCGAAACCCGGTCTCCATCGGGTGCTGCACCAGGACCTTGATCTCGAAGGCTTCGCCCTTGCGCACGCTGGCCGGAACTTGAAGTCGACCGAGCATCATGACGCGGCCCTCACAGCGATTCGTCCAGGCACGCCGCCGAAGTCACCAGGACTTGCACCTGGTGAATCCGATAACGCTTGCCCGAAAGTTCGGCCAACACGGTGACCGCCTGCGTTCCCGCAAGGCGGACGCGCGTCGAGACCTCGGCCTTGCCCGACTGCGCGCCGAGGCGGAACGTCGCCACCAGGGGCCGCGGATTGCGCTCGGCAAGGACGTGGATCGCGGTGACATGGTCGTCCCCGCTCATCGGGCTCGCCACGCGGATGCGCATCGGCACCGAGTTGCCGTTCTCCGCGATCTGGGGGAGCTCCACCTCGATGCCGCCGCGTTCTGCACTGGCACCACCCGTGAGGCTGCGCAGCAGCGGCGTGATGTCCTGCGCGGGCTGGAAGCGCTGCTGCGCGCGGGCCGGCGAGGCGCCCACGGCGACGAGCGCGCCGAGAAAGCCGCGGCGCCTCACCGCAGCGTCTCCAGGAATGCCACGAGGTCCTCGACCTGCTGTGCGCTGAGGACCGTCTTGCCTGCGTAGGCGGAACTCACGCGCCGAAGATCCTCGGTGCGATAAAACGCCGGCATCAGGGCTGCGGGATTCACGCGGGAGATGTCGGCGATGCGCAGGCGAATCTGGCCCACCGTGAGGCGCGCACCGATGCCGTCGAGCGGCGGGCCGACGTCACCCGCCACGTCGATGCCGCGCACGGCATGACAGAGCACACAGTGCCCCCCTTCGCGGGAGACGAAGGCCTCCCGGCCGCGAGCGGGGTCGCCGTGGGCGGCCAGCGGCATTGCGAGCGCGTCCGGTTGGATGGGAGGCGCGCCGCACCCGGCGAGGATCATGAGCGCGGCCTGCACAGCACGAGAGAAGAGCACCGAAAAATCAAGCCTTGAGCTCGCCCTCTGCCAAGGGAAGCGTGCGCACCCTCTTGCCGGTGGCCGCAAACACCGCATTCAGCACCGAAGGCATCACGTTGAGCGCTCCGGGCTCGCCGTGCCCGCCCCAGAAGCCGCCGGTGGGAACGAACACCGTCTCCACCTTCGGCATCTCGGTCATGCGCGGCAACGGGAAGTCATGGAAGTTGGATTCCGCGACGCGCCCGTCCTTGACGGTGTGCGCCTCGTAGAGCTGGCCGAGGCAGTAAATGACATTGCCCTCGGCCTGGGCGCGGCACGCGGCGGGATTCACCACGTACCCCGAATCGATTGCGAAGACGACGCGATGCACCTTGATCTTGCCGCCCTCCACCGAGACCTCCGAGACCATGGCGCTGAAGCTGCCGAAGCCGTCGGATTGTGCGATGCCGCGAAAAATGCCCCGGGGCAGCGGCTTCTGGTAAGCGGCGGCCTTGGCAACCGCCTCGAGCACCAGCCGGTTCTTGTCGTCGGGCTTCATCATCGCGAGCCGGAAGGCGAGCGGATCCTTGCCCGTGGCATGCGCCACCTCGTCGATGAAGCACTCCCGATAGAACGAATTCTGCAGGCCCGGCGCGCGCCAGAACCCGACCGGCACGTGCGGGTTGCGCATCGCGTACTCGACTAGCTGGTTGGGGATCGTATAAGTGGCATCGGCGAAGGTCCGCACGGCGGTAAAGTCGATGCCGCCCTTGATGCCTTCGGGGCGCAGCAACGCGAGGATCGACGGGCACGCGATCACGGTGTGCATCGCGACCAGGTTGCCCTGCGCATCGAGGCCCCCGCGCATGCGCACGCGCGAGGCCGGCCGGTAGAAGCCGTGCTGCATGTCTTCCTCGCGCGACCACATGAGCTTCACGGGCTTGCCGGGAAATTGCTTGGCGATCTTGACGGCCTGGGTCACGTAATCCTGTGGCGCTCCACGCCGACCGAATCCCCCGCCGAGCATGGTCTTGTGAACCTCGCACTTTTCCAGCGGCAGGCCGGAAGCCTCGGAGGCCGCGGCGATCGAAGCTTCGCCGTTCTGGGTCGAGGTCCATACCTCGAGGGTGCCGTCGCTCTTGAACCACGCCGTCGCCGTCATCGGCTCCATGGTGGCGTGGCTGAGGTAGGGCGAGGCGTACTCGGCCTCGATCACCTTCGCGGCTGAGGCGAGCGCGGCACCCGCATCGCCGATCTTTCGCGCCGCGGGCAGGCCCTTGGCGGCCAGGCCTTCATTGAAGAGCGCGGTGATCGTGTCCGACGAGACGTTGCCGTTGGCGCCCACGTCCCAATCGATCTTCAGCTCCTTCGCCGCTACGTTGGCGCGCCACCAGTTGTCGGCGACCACGGCCACGAAGCCTTCCTCCTTTACCACGCCCTTCACCCCGCGCATCTTCTGCGCGGCCGAGGAATCGACCGACCTCACCTTGCCTTGGAACACCGGGGACTGGACGATCGAGGCGTGCATCATCCCGGGCAGCTGCACGTCCACCCCGAAGACCGGCTTGCCGAGCACCTTGTCGGGAATGTCGAGGCGGCGCAATGAGCGGCCCGCGATCTTCCAATCCTTGGGATCGCGTAGAGCGACCTCCTTCGGCGGCTCGAGCTTGGAGGCCGCGCCGGCCACCTTGCCGTAGGTCGTGGTGCGCTTGCTGGGCCCGTGGGTGATCACCCCCGCGGCCGCGTTGCATTCCGATGCGGGAACGCCCCATTGGGTCGCCGCCGCCGAAACCAGCATGGCGCGCGCCTGGGCCCCGGACTTGCGCAGGTAGCCCTGGGAAGTCCGCACGCCGGCGCTTCCGCCGGTGGACATCGAGCCCCAGATGCGCTTCCTCTTGATGTGCTCGTTGGGCGAGGCGAACTCGGTCGAGAGCATGTTCCAGTCGCAATCGAGCTCCTCGGCCACGAGTTGCGCCAGTCCGGTGAGACTGCCCTGTCCCATCTCGGAGCGCGCGATGCGTACCAGGACGTGGTTGTCGGGATGGATCACGATCCAGTGGGTGACTTCGGGGCCGGCGGCGTTCGCGGCATGGGCCAACGCGCTGCCGGCAATGGAGAATTCAAGGGCGAGGCCGCCACCGACGGCGGCGGAGGCCTTGAGGAATTCGCGGCGGGAGAGTTCGAGGGTCATGGCGGCCTCAGACCTTCTGCCCATTGGGCGCAACAGCCGTCTGCGGTTCGGGCTCGACCGCGTTGCCGGCGAGCGAGTGAATGGCGTTGCGCACTCGCGCGTAGGTACCGCAGCGGCACAGGTTCGTCATCGCCGCATCGATGTCGCCATCGTTTGGCTTGGGGTTCTTCGCGATCAGCGCCGCCGCCGCCATGATCATCCCGGTCTGGCAGAAGCCACACTGCGGCACGCTGTGCTCGATCCACGCCTTCTGCACGCGATGCAAGCCCTTCGCCCCCAGCCCTTCGATGGTGACCACCTTCTTGCCGGCGAGCGAGCCCGCCGGGGTCACGCACGAGCGCATCGCCTGCCCGTTCACGTGGACGGTGCAGGCGCCGCATTGCGCGATGCCGCAGCCATACTTGGTCCCCGCCAGCTGGAGCACGTCGCGCAGGACCCACAGCAGCGGCATTTCCGGCTCGACATCGACGTTGTGCACGCGACCATTCACATTGAGTTGCATCGGGAAATCTCCAGGCGGGCGGGAAGAAAAATTGTAGGCGGATTTGCGGCGGCTACCCGTTGAGTGCGTAGAGGCGGGAGACTTCGCCCCCGGTGCCCCACGGCATCGTGCGCTCGTAGGCGAAGCCGAGGTGCTCGAGCAGGCTTGCCGACTTGTCGTTATCCGGCGCGGTGATGGCGACCAGGCGCTCCAGCCCGAGCACCTCGAACGCGTAATCCCGTACCCCGATCGCCGCCTCGAGGGCATAGCCGCGGCTGCGAAACGCGGGCAGGAAGGCAAAACCGAGGTCCACGTCTTCGAGGCTGTCGCGCTTGATGAGGCCGCACAGCCCGAGGGGTGTACCGTCGCCCCTGAGCTCCACGAGGTACAGGCCGAAACCCAGGCGCTCATAGAGCTTCATCGGCCCGTTCTCGATATAGCCGCGCGCATCCTCGACGGTGCGCACGCCGCGGTCGCCGATGAAACGCAGCCAGTCGGGATCGCTGACCAGCTCGAAGATGAAGGGCGCGTCCGCCGCCGTGAGATGCCGCAGCGCGAGGCGCGCGGTTTCCAGCACCATCCCCGGGCCGCGGTTACTTCGACTTGCCTTCGGGGCAATCGAAGCGGGTGACGCGCAGCGCGCCAAAAACCGCCACGCCCTTGCCACTCTGGTCGACGGCGCCAACGCTGGTGCCGTCTTCCTTCGCGCTCGCGATGTGCGCCTTGAAGTGGGCCTCGATGTTCATCGAACCCGCCACCGTCACGTTGGAACGGAAGCAGTACCAGCCGTTGGGATTCGACAGCCGAATGGTGCTGCGCCCCGCCACGTTCACCGCCGGGCGAATCAGGATCAGCACCGGTCGGTCGGTGGGCTGGTCATTGCCCGACTGGCCCGCGCCGATGCCGAACACCTTGACCCCCGTGCCGATCACGCTGTCCGCGGACTTGCCCTTCTTGAAGGGCGACGACTTGCCCCAGGACGCGATGCACGAATCGAGGACGCCCTGGTCGGCGAAACTGGTGGCGGGAAGGACGAGTGCGAGGATAGCGAGGAGGGTTCGGTTCACTGGGTTTCTCCGGCGGGTTGGCTAGCGGCTTCTCATATTCTACCGGCCTGGCCTGGGCCCACCCGGCGGGTTCAACGCTTGCAGGAGCGAGACGCGCAGGCCGCGCGCCGCGAATTCACGGTTCATCACCTCGATGATCCCCGCGGGTGAAATCCGCGGGTGAAATCCGCGCCGCGTCGTAGGAAAGCGAAAGCGACGCCGACGCGACCGAGACTCGCAAGGACTGCGAATCGATCCCCTTCGCCGATCTCAGGGCGTCGGCGACGACGCGCCGCGCCTGCCCTTCCGCGGGAAGCTTGCCCTCGAGCGCAAAGAACGCGATCTGGTGACGCTTGTCGAGCGCCTCGGTGATCACCGAGTGGTCGTAGACTGCGGCGACCCTGTCCTCGATGCAGTATCCGCAGCCGAAGGAGGAGAGCGAGGCGGCGAGGGCCAGGACCGCCAGCCCTGCGGCCGCAATCGGAACGCGTTGCCTCAATGGGCACCCGCCGCCTTGATCGAGCCCGCGGGCTGCGCCTCGCTCCAGTGGAAGTACTTGAGGTACTGCTTGATCTCGGTGTCAGTCAGGCTCTGGTTGGGCATCGGAATGTTGTTGTACTCCTTCAGCATCGCCTTCGCGGCGGCGTCGGACTCGAGCATTTTCTCGGGCGCCTTCAGCCAGCGCGTGAGCCACTCGTCGGTACGGCGCTTGGTGACGCCGGCGACGTCGGGACCGAGCTTCTTGCCTCCGCCGACCGAATGGCATGCGAGGCACTTGCTTTCGAACGCGAGCTTGCCCTGGACCGCATCGGGTTCCGTCGGCGTCTGGCTGGCTTCCATGTTGTGATGCTCGAGCTCCTGCTTCGGGGGGGCGGGAGCGGTGGAGATCAACCCGATCGCTCCTTGCGAGGCATTGGCGAAATGGTGATCGACCATGATGTACGAGCCATCCTCGGGAATCATGAATTCGACGATCGCGCTGTTGCTCGACCCCAGCAGCACGGTCTGCATGCCGCGAAACTGGTTGTCGGGATTGCCTTCCCACCAGACCCGGTCGAAAATCGTGCCCACGACGTGAAAGCTCGAAGTCTTGCTCGGGCCCACGTTGAGAACGAATAGCCGCACGCGATCGCCGGCTTTCGCCGGAAGCGGATTCCTCACCATGCCGTTGTGCGCGCCGTTGAACACCGTGTGCGTGGGCTGCGCGGCGCGCAGCCGGTCCGTATCGAGCACATACAGCGGAGCCCCATCGACCTTGCGCTTGCCCGGATCGGGCTTCGCGTAAAACTCGCTCTGGATCACCACGTACTCGCGATCGACCTTCCCGGGAAATCCGTCCCGCGGCTCGACGACGACCGCGC
>JANNKG010000173.1:0-3328 GCA_031396185.1 Burkholderiales bacterium
AGCAATTGCTGGTTCTTCTGCAACAACATTTAATAATTTTACGCTTAACAATTCTTCCGGTGCCAGCATTACAACCTCTCCAACTGTTGGCGGGGTTTTAACTTTTACCAGTGGAAATATTACTACCGGTTCAAACAATATTGCAATTTCTTCTACCGGAAGTGTGTCGCGCACAAGCGGATAAGGAAAAACGCCGCGACGGCGGTCGAGAGTGCCATCCAGAAGGCGATGTGACGCGGCCACGGCAGCCATTGCACCAGGAAGTAGAACGGCAGGTCGCCGACGGGGTTGTAGTAGGTCTGGACCTGCGCGGGGGCCAGGTCCCACCCGAGACGCGCGTTCAACAGTGCCCACGCGTTGTACCAGTGGTAGTTCTTGAGGTCCCAGTTCGCGTCCTTGCCGAGCGCGATAGATTTCGCTCCAGCCGCAAGCACGCACGCCGCGAAGATCGCGGGCCAGGCTCCCGTGCGCGCGCGCATCTGGGGCCTAAGCCCCCGGGGCGGCTTCGCGGTGCAGGCCTGCGAGGAGCGCCAGCAGGTCGTCCTTGCGGAATGGCTTCGCGAGCGTCGTGTTGAAACCGAGCTCGACCTTGGCCGTGCGGAACTTCGGGGAGTGCTCGAGGCTCGTCGCGACCAGCCTCGTGGCCTCGGGATCACGCATGATGCGGGCGCGCAGCAGCTTCGCCGCGCCGTCCTCCCCGAGCCCCGCAAGCGACGTGTCCACCAGCACCATGTCGTACACGTCCTGGTCGAGGGCCGCGAGCGCCTCGGCGAGGTCCTGGGCCACCACGATGCTGCAGTCGTGCCGGCCGAGGACGTGGGCGGCGAGGATCTGGCTGTCGCGATTGGGATCCACCAGCAGGATGGTCGCGCCCTTGCGCTGCTCCCGCAGGGAATGGCGCGTGACCAAGGTGGGCGTCTCGTCGGAATCCGCCGAAGCGCCCGTCACCGAAACGATCGCCTCGTTCAGCTGCCGGTCGCCGATCGGATAGCGCATGTAGGCCGAGATGCCGTTCTCGCGGCAGGCAATGGCGTCGCCCGGCTTGCCGTCGGTGGCGAGCATCATGACCAGCGTCGCGTGGAACTTCGGGTGGTGCTTGATGCGAAAGGCGAGGAGGAACCCGTCCTGCACCGGCAACCGGTTGGAAAGCATCACCAGCGGGATGGGACTGCCCTCCTCCTCGAGACGCTCGAGGAGCGCCATCGCCATCGGCGTGTTGTCGGCCTCGAGCGGCACCATGCGCCAGCCGCGCAGCAGGTTCGACAGTTGCAGGCGCTGGGCGGGATCACCCGATACGATCAGCACCGGCAGCGTCACCAGCGAGGCGTGCGTCGCGCGGGCAGGGGCGGGCGGCGCGGTCCGGACCGGGAACTCGATGGTGAAGGCGTAGAGCGCATCGGCGCCTGCGCGCAGCGCGATGGCGAGCTTGCCGCCCATCGCCGCCACCATGAACTTGGCGACCGCGACCCCCATGCCGGCGTCAGCGCCCTTGGACGACGCGGCGTGCGCGGCCGGGCCGGAGGCGACGACGCTGAACGAAAGCTGGATGCCTGCCTCGGTCACGTATTCGGGAACGATCTGTAGCGTGACCTCGGCGCCGGGCAGCAGCACGAAGGCGTTGTCGAGGAGGTTCTTCAGGATCAGCTGCAGCCGATCGACGTCGCCCTCGAGGGCGTCGGCCACGTCCTGCTCGACCTTGATGCGCAGCCGGCAGCCCTTGTCCTCGGCGTTCGGGGCGACGCGCGAAATGAGCTCGGCGAGCGCGCGGCGCAGGCGAAACTCCGACTTGTGCAGCACCACGCCACCCGAGAGCTTGGAGAAGTCCACCAGGTCGCCGATGGCAGCCATCGCGGTCTCGGTGGAAGTGCGGATGCTCTGGAAGTGCGCGACGATGGCCGGATCGAACTCCATCTGCTGCGCGCGGATCGAGATGGCCGACATGCCCTCCAACGCCACCGACAGTTCCTCGCCGATCTTCTCGATGAGCGCGAGGTCGGCGGCGCCCTTCTGGAACGGGTGATCGCCACCGGCGAGGGTGCGCGGCGTCCACACCGCGCCGGCGGGCTGGTCCTCGACCAGGATCGGGCGGCGCTCCAGGAGCTTCGCCGCCGCCGGCGCGCGCGCCAATACATCCTTTACCGGCAGTCCCGAGAGCGACTGGGGTGCGGAGTCTATCGCGAGCAGCTTGCAGAACGCCTCGTTGGCGAGTTCCACGTCGCCGGGCGCGGTCTCGATCATCATCGCCACCGGGGACGCCTCCGCGCTCGCCAGCAGCCGCGCGCTCACCAGGTTCAGCGCCTCGTCGGTCTCGCGCTGGGAGCCGATGTCCTGAAGGATCGCGATCACGCCCGCGGCCTTGTCCCGCGCGTCGAGCGCCGGCTGCAGTGCCATGCTCACCCAGTGCGGCATCTTGTCCTTCGGCGTGAGCATCGCATCCAGGAAGGCCGAGACCGCCTTGCCGTCGCCGACGCGCGCGAGGTTCTGCTGTACGCGCTTGCGGTCCTCGGGGGCAAAAAGCGCCGCCAGGTCGAGCCCCGGGAGCGCCTGGGCATCGTGCGACGCGAGCTCCGCGAAAGCGGAGTTCGCATAGCTCACGATGCCCTTCGCGTCGGCAATCACCACCGCGACACGGAGGGACTCGAAGATGCGCTTGAAGTCGTCGGTCGCCATGGGGCTGGCCAGCTATGGCGGGCGAGAAAGTTTCTGGATGACGCCGAGAAGGTGATGGGTGGCCGGATGCAGGGACGCCTCGGTGCCGCGCACCGCGGGCAGGATCTGCCCCGCGATGGTCTTGCCCAGCTCGACGCCGAACTGGTCGAAGGAATTGATTCCCCACACCACGCCCTGCACGAACACTTTGTGCTCGTAGATTGCCAATAGCGCCCCCAGGTGAAAGGGGTCGAGCGCCGGCAGCACCAGGGTCGTGCTCACGCGGTCGCCGGGGCACGCCTTCTGGGTCTGCGGGGTGGCGAGGCCTTCCATCAGCGCTTCCGATTGCGCGCACGCGTGCGCGAGCAGGATCTCGTGATGGGCGCGGTGTGCGCCCATGGCCTTGGCCACCACGATGAAGTCGCACGACGCGGGATCGGTGCCCTGGTGCAGCCATTGATGAAACGCGTGCTGGCCCGGCGTCTCGGTGCCGCCCCAGACGACCGGGCACGTGGCGAAGTCGACCGGGTGGCCCTCGAGGTCGACGCGCTTGCCGTTGGATTCCATCTCGAGCTGCTGCAGGTAGGCGGGCAGGCTCTCGAGGCGCGCGGCGTAGCTCAGCACGGCGTGGCTCGCGGTCCCGAGCGCGTTGCGGTTCCAGATGCCCACCAGGCCAAGG
>JANNKG010000007.1:0-2351 GCA_031396185.1 Burkholderiales bacterium
GGTCAGCGGGTCGGAGATGCCGGATTCCCCACGGGCAAGCCGCGCCGCCACCTCGCGCTCGAGCATGCGGCGCCAGTCACCGTCACCGGAGATCGCGGCGCCTTCGCCGCGCACCTCGGGCGGCAGGTCCTTCACGTCGACCACCTGGCCCGGCGCCATGACCGTGACCCAATGGCACATGTTCTCGATTTGCCGCACGTTGCCCGGCCATTCCTGGGTGGAAAGGAATTGCAGCGCCGCGTCGGTGAGGCGCTTGCCGTCGACGCCCAGGTCGCGCGCGCTCTTGGCGAGGAAATGGCGCGCGAGCATCGGGATGTCCTCGCGCCGCTCGCGCAGCGGCGGAAGTCGAAGTCGAATCACGTTGAGCCGATGGTAGAGGTCTTCGCGGAAGAGCCCCTGCTTCACCCTCGCTTCGAGCTCCTGGTGGGTAGCCGCGATCACGCGCACGTTCGCCGCGAGCGGCATGTGGCCGCCCACACGGTAGAACTGGCCGTCGGAGAGCACCCGTAGCAGTCGGGTTTGCAGGTCCTGCGGCATGTCGCCGATCTCGTCCAGGAAGAGCGTGCCGCCCTCGGCCTGCTCGAAGCGGCCGCGGCGCATCGCCTGCGCGCCGGTAAAGGCGCCGCGCTCGTGGCCGAAGAGCTCGCTTTCGAGGAGGTCCTTGGGAATCGCGGCCGTATTGATCGCGATGAACGCCTTCGGTGCGCGCGGGCTGTGGCGGTGCAACGCCCGCGCGACCAGCTCCTTGCCGGTGCCCGACTCGCCGGTGATCATCACGGTCGCATGCGAATGCGCGAGCCTTCCAATGGCGCGAAACACCTCCTGCATGGCAGGGGCCTGGCCAAGGATCTCGGGCGCCTCCTCCGCGGTCGGCACCACTTCCACCTGGCGGCGGCTCTCGTCCAGCGCGCGTCGCACCAGCTCCACCGCGTGGTCGACGTCGAACGGCTTCGGCAGGTATTCGAAGGCGCCGCCCTGGAAGGCCGCCACCGCGCTCTCCAGGTCCGAATACGCCGTCATGATGATCACCGGCGTGGCGGGAAGCCGCGCCTTCAGCTGCTGCATGAACTCCAGCCCCGACAGGCCTGGCATGCGGATATCGCTCACCACCACTTGCGGCGCTTCCTGTGGCAGCGCGTCGAGTGCCTCCTGCGCCGCGCCGAAGGTGCGATGGGCGATGCCTTCGCGCGCGAGTGCCTTCTCGAACACCCATCGGATCGAGCGGTCGTCGTCGATGATCCAAACAGGATTCATTGTGTGCTTTCGCTTTTCCTGGAGTCCGGCCACACGCCATGACCCCTTTCGCGTACGGGTAGCAGGATGGTGAAGCGCGTGTGGCCGGGCACGCTTTCGAACTCGATCAACCCCTGGTGCTGGCTTACGTAGCTTTGGGCAAGCGATAGCCCGAGCCCGGTGCCACCCTCGCGCCCGCTCACCAATGGATGGAAGATGCGGTCGGCAAGCTCCACGGGCACGCCCGGCCCATCATCCTCGATGGATACGGCAATCGCGTGACGATGGCGCATGCGCGCGATGGTCACCTGGCGCCAGATGCGTGTGACCAGCCGGATCTCGCCTCGCCCGCCGCTAGCCTGGGCGGCGTTGCGCGCCACGTTGAGGGTCGCCTGGATCAGCTGCTCCTTGTCGCCGGCCAGGTCCGGCAGGCTGGTGTCGTAGTCGCGCTGCACGGCGAGCCCGTCGGGAAACTCCGCGAGCAGCAGCGTGCGCACCCGCTCGGTCACCTCGTGGATGTTGATCGCCTCGACGCGTGGCAGGCGGCTAGGGGTGAGAAGCCGGTTCATGAGGGACTGGAGCCGGTCGGTTTCCTTCACGATCACCTGCGTGAACTCGCGCAGCTCGGGGTCGGGCAGCTCGCGCTCGAGCAGTTGGGCGGCCCCGCGGATGCCGCCGAGCGGATTCTTGATCTCGTGGGCGAGGTTGCGGATCAGCTCCCGGTTGGCTTCCTGCTGCTCGAGGATGCGTGTCTCCCGGGCGATCTTCATCTGCTGCTCGAGCTCCCGGAACTCGAGCACCAGGCGCGCGACGCCCGCGGCCTCGACCGGGCTGATAATGCAATGCAGATGCGCCGGATAACCGTCGACTTCGAGCAACAGGTCGTTGTCGTTGAAGCCCGCCTCGCGGGCGAGCGCCTGTTCGAGGCGCTCGACGAACTCCTCGTTGCCGGGGAGCGCCTGGCCGAAAGCCGCGCCCACGATGTGGGTACGGGCTTGCGCAAACAGCGTCTCGGCGGCGGGATTCGCGTAGGTCACGGTGAGGCTCTCGTCGAGGAGGAGGACGGCAGTGGATAGCAGGTCGAGGCCCCCGTAGGCGATCACGGCGGGCTCGAAAGG
>JANNKG010000011.1:0-2041 GCA_031396185.1 Burkholderiales bacterium
GTGCTGCTGATGCGCCACCGCAAGGACACGGTGTTCGACACGATCTGCGCCCTGTTCGACCAGGAGACGCGCCGCTGCACCGTCTATGAAGCGCGCCCGGGCGTCTGCCGCAAGTACCCCGACAGCAGCCGTTGCGGCTACTACGACTTCCTCAAGTTCGAGCGCGAGCAGCAGGGCGACGAGGAGCTGGTCGCCCTTACGTGAGGTCCTGCGCCGACTTCATGGGCGCTGGATGAACTCGATCTTGTAGCCGTCGGGATCCTCGACGAAGGCGATGACGGTGGTGCCGTGCTTCATCGGCCCCGCCTCGCGGGTGACCCTGCCGCCCTTCGCCTTCGCCGCCTCGCAGGCCTTGTAGGCGTCGGTCACGGAGACCGCGATGTGGCCGAAGCCGTTGCCGAGCTCGTAGGCCTTGGTGTCCCAGTTGTGGGTGAGCTCGATCACCGCGTGTTCGGACTCGTCGCCGTAACCCACGAATGCGAGGGTAAATCGCCCGTCGGGGTATTCCTTCTGCCGAAGCAGCTTCATGCCGAGGACGCCGGTGTAGAACCCGATCGAGCGTTGCAGGTCGCCAACGCGAATCATGGTGTGCAGCAGTCTCATGGTCGCCTCCTAGAATGAACGGTACAAATGGTCGGCCGCGCACAGCCGCTCGCGCAATTCCCGGTGGCCGGGGCACTGGCGCTCGACTTCCGCCCAGAACGCACGCGAATGGTTCATGTGCCGCAGGTGGGCCAGCTCGTGGCAGATCACGTAGTCGATCATCGCCTCGGGAGCCTTGATGAGGCGCCAGGCAATGCGCACCTCGCGCCGCGAATTGCAGCTGCCCCAGCGCGACATCGCCGACGACAGGAAGAGGCGCGGCGGCGCGAGCCCGGCTCGCAGGGACAACTCGCGCATGCGTTCCTCCAGGTAGGCTTTCGCGACGCGCTTGTACCACGCGACCACCGCACGGCCCACCTGGGGGTCGGTGCCCGCGGGTGTGGTCACCCGCAATTCATCTCCCACCTGCTCGACGCGGGCGCGAGACCCGGTGCTTGCCCGCAGGGACAGGACGCTGCCGAGAAATGGAAGCAAGGCGCCCTCGTCCCAGGACGCTGCAGGCACCTGCCGCGCGCGCCACTCCTCGATCTTGCGCAATACCCATGGCTCGCTGTCCCGAACCACCGCTTCGACGCGCACCAGCGGCATCGTGGACGGTGCGTTTACGGTGAGCCCGGTCTCGTCGACCTTCAGGCCCACTCCGCGGCGGCCGCGTCGGCGCACCAGGACATAGTCGATGTGCCGCTCGCCCAGCGCGAGGCGCTTGAGGTCGCGCGAGACCAGCTCACGCCTGGGCATAGAGCTCCGGGGAGATCAATCGCATCTGGCCTTCGATCCAGCCCTGGACCTCGTTGTTCACGGAGAGCACGTCGCGCCCCGCCGTGGGAATCAGCGGGCCGATCACGACCTTGATCGTGCCGGCACGCTTGCGGAATGCGTAGCGCGGCCAGTACTCGCCCGCGTTGTGGGCGATCGGCAGGATTGGAGTTCCTGTCCGCGTCGCGAGGAGGGAGCCACCGATGCCGTAACGCCCGGGCTTGCCGGGAGCTACCCGCGTGCCCTCCGGGAAGATCGAGACCCACATCCCCTGCTTCAGGCGCTTTGCTCCCTGCTCGACGATCTGCTCGCGCGCGCTCTGGCCGCTCGACCGGTCGATGGCGATGGCGCGGATTGCCATCAGGCTCCAGCCCACGAATGGCAGCCACAGGAGCTGCTTCTTCACGATCCAGCACTGCGGCGGGAAACGGCTTTGCATGAAAAGCGTTTCCCACGCTGACTGGTGCTTGGCCATGAGGATCACGGGGAAATCGGGGACGTTCTCCCACCCCCGCACCTCGCAATCGATGCCGACCGACCACTCGATCCACTTGAGCAGCACCCGGGTATAGGTGCGAGCCACCCACGCCGCGGCGCGGAATCCGAAGAGGCCGCCGGCCGGCACGAGGATGCCGAAGAAGGCTGTGACCAGCACCCCCCCCAGGAAGAAAACCATCGAGCG
>JANNKG010000180.1:0-1981 GCA_031396185.1 Burkholderiales bacterium
GTCAGCGGCCTCGCCTGGTCGGGCGCGGGCAAGGTCCGCGCGGTCGACGTTTCATTCGACGGCGGGCGCAGCTGGCGCGAGGCGGTGCTCGAGGAGCCGGTCATGGACAAGTGCCTCACGCGCTTCAAGATTGCCTGGAACTGGGACGGCAAGCCCGCCACCCTCATGAGCCGGGCGGTCGACAGCACCGGATACGTCCAGCCCTCGGTGGCCGACCTCGCCAAGGTCCGCGCCATCGTCGGCTTCGTGCAGCACCACAACGCGGTCCAGCCCTGGGCGGTCGCGGCGAATGGGGAGGTGACCAATGTCATCGGCCAAGCGTAGGCAGGCAGCGGTTGCGGTGGTGCTCGCGCTCGGGCTCGGCGCATGCGCCACGATGATGGAAGGCGGCCCCAGCGGCCCGGTGGCGAAAACCGCCGAGGGCATCTGGCTCGGCAAGACCGCTGCACATCCCGTGCAGCCCTTGCCCGACCGGCCGCGCTTCGGCCAGCCAGTGAGCGAAGCGGACCTGGTCGCGGTGAATATCGATGTGCGCACGACCGATGGCCTCGGGCTGCCGTCCGGTCGCGGGACCGTCGCGGCGGGCAAGCAGGTCTACGACGGCAAGTGCGCCGCGTGCCATGGGCCGGAAGCGAAGGGCGGCCCGGTGTTCGGCACGATGGTGGGCGGCATCGGCTCGATGACCCAGAGCCCGCGCGTGCTCACCCCGGGCAGCATGTATCCGTATGCGCCGATCCTCTTCGATTACGTGCGGCGCGCGATGCCCATGGACCGGCCACAAAGCCTCACCAACGACGAAACCTATGCGGTCACCGGCTACCTGCTGCACCTGAACGGCCTCATCCCGGCGGACGCCGTGATGGGTCCCGAAACCCTGGTGCAGGTGCAAATGCCCAATCGCGACGCCTTCATGGTCGACGACCGCCCCGACTCGAAAGCGGTGCGTTGTATGACCGACTGCAAGAAATAGGAGCGCGAGAGTCATGAGCAAAAACGGCGAGCAGTGGGAGGCGAGGCCCAAGTTCCCGACGACCCACTACGTCGACGCGCGCATCTATTCCGACCAGCAAATCTTTGACGAGGAGAAGGAGAAGCTCTTCCGGCCCGCGTGGATCATTGCCTGCCACGAGTCGGAGATACCCGCGGCTTTCGACTACCGGCTGTTCACCCACCCGGGGGGCGTGCCGCTCATCGCCGTGCGCGGCGACGACAACAAGGTGCGCGCGTTCTACAACATCTGCCCGCACCGCGGCAACACGCTGCTCTACGATCCGGCGGGCAACGCCAAGCGCGTGACGTGCATCTTCCACCAGTGGGCGTTCGACACGCGCGGGGCGTGCATCGAGATCTCGCGCGGCGAGCAGGGCTACCAGGACCGCTTCTGCAAGGAGGACGCGTCGCTGCGCGAGGTGCGCTGCGAGGTGGGCTTCGGCGGCTTTGTCTGGGTGAACATCGCCGACGAAGCGCCGGCCCTCTCCGAGTTCCTGGGCGGCGCCATGGACATCCTCGCGCCCTTCCTCGAGGAGCCCCTGGAAGTCTTCCATTTCCACAAGGCGCACGTGCGCACCAACTTCAAGCTGTGGCACGACACCAACAGCGAGTTCTATCACGACTATCTGCACTACTTCAATCGCATCACCGGGATGATGCAACCCGGCTACTTCGAGCGGAAGTACACCGGCTTCCCGAACGGGCACGCCACCGTGGGCTCGATGCAGATCAAGTACGACAAGTACGAGGGCTCGAAGGAGCGCGCCGTCGGCTGGCCGGGACTCGCGACCGGCGGCTGGTACATGGTCGATGTGTTCCCCGGCATGACGTACAACCTGCGCACTTCGGTGCTGCGCATGGACACCGCGATCCCGCTGGGCCCCAACGAGGTCCTGATCGAGTTCCGCGGCCTGGGGCTCAAGCGGGATACGCCCCAGGAGCGCGCCGAGCGCATCTTCGACCACAACATGATCTGGGGGCCCTTCGGCCG
>JANNKG010000070.1:0-9126 GCA_031396185.1 Burkholderiales bacterium
CTGCTGCTCCATGGGGATGTTCACCGCCCTCGCCGTCTCGATCACGCGGTCGATGTCGTACTGGGTGACCTCCTTGTCCTTGATGGCCACCATGCCGTGCGAGTTGAAGCTCTTGATGTGGCTTCCAGCGATGCCGGTGAGGACTTCCCGGATCTTGGCATCGGCCATCAACTCCGCTTCCTCGAGCGAGCGCTGGATCGCGTTCACGGTGGACTCGATGTTCACCACCACGCCCTTCTTCAGTCCGCGGGAGGGATGGCTGCCCATGCCGATCAGGTTGAGCGTGTCCTCATCGGTGATCTCGGCGACGAGCGTCACGATCTTCGAAGTCCCGATGTCGAGGGCGACGAGGAGGTTGCGGGTATCGCGGGGGCGATTGGGGATCATTTTGTGGCCAGGGCCGGCGTCGAGCGCAGGGCAAACCCGTTCGGATAGCGCAAGTCCGCGTAGCGCGTGCCGCGCGCATCCTCGGCGAGGCGCGGCCACGCCGCGACGAATCGCTCCGCGCGCGCCTTCCAATCGCCCCTGCCGAGTTCAACTGCGAGGCCGCTTTCGAGCCGGACCTCCCAGGCGCCGCGCGCCGACAGGCGCAGCTCCCTCACCGGGCTGCCCAGCGGTGCCAGCGCCGCGACGATCGCCGGATACACCGCGGTCATCGCGCCCGCCGCTCCCTCGGGGCCGCGGAAGCGCGGCAGCGGGCCCGCTTCGCCTGCCGGGAAAACCTCGCCTCGCAGGCTCACGAGGTGCTGCTCGTCCCACCGCGCGAGTGCCTGGTGCGCCTCGAACGTGACCTCGACTGCATCGGGAAACCGGCGCCGCACGGTCGCCTCGCGGACCCACGGCACGCGCCGCGCGGCCTCGCGGATCGCGCCGAGGCTCGGTGCCCCGGCGGTGAGCACCGCGTGGGAGAAGGCGTCGAGGTCAGCATGGGCGAGGCGGTCCACTTCCCCGACGAAAAGCACGCGCTTGAGCGGCTGCGCGAGCGCGGCCCGATAGCCTTGCCATCCGGCGAACGTGAGCAGCCCCAGCACCGTGACCGCGGCGATCGCGGGAACGATGCGATGGCGAAGCTTCACCGGCGCATTCACGGCCGACCTCCGGTTTCGAGAGTCGCGCCCTCGAGGATCCGTACGCACAACTCGGGATAGCTGAGGCCGGCGGCCTTGGCGGCCATCGGCACCAGGCTGTGCCCGGTCATTCCCGGCGAGGTGTTCATCTCGAGGAACGAGTAGCTGCCGTCGGGGCGCATCATCACGTCGGCGCGCCCCCAGCCCCGGCAGCCGAGTACGCGGAAGCTCTTGAGCGCCACCGCCCGGATCTCCTCCTCCGCCTCGGCGCTCACCCCGGCCGGGCAGTAGTACTTCGTGTCATCGGTGAAGTACTTGTTCTGGTAATCGTAGTTGCCCTCCGGTGCTTCGATGCGTACCAGGGGGAGCGCCGTGTCGCCGAGGATGCTCGCGGTGAGCTCCTGGCCGGCGACGAATTCCTCCGCGATCACCAGTTCGTCGAACTTCGCGGCGAGCCGGTAGGCGGCCTCGAGATCCGCGGCGGCGCGCACTTTCGTGAGCCCGAGGGTCGAGCCCTCGCGCGCCGGCTTCACGATCAGCGGCAGCGCGAGCAACTCCACCACCTTGTCCCACGCGCTCGCCGCGGTGACCATCGCGAATCTCGGCGTGGGAATGCCGGATGCGTCCCAGACGAGCTTGGTGCGCCATTTGTCCATGGCGAGCGCCGAGGCCATCACGCCGCTGCCGGTATACGGCACGCGCATCACCTCGAGCGCGCCCTGGACGGTGCCGTCCTCGCCGAAGCGCCCGTGCAGCGCGATGAAGACGCGCGCGAAGCCCTCGCGCTTCAGCTCGAAGATCTCGCGCTCGGCGGGATCGAAGGCGTGGGCGTCGACCCCCTTGCTGCGCAGCGCTGCGAGCACCGCACGCCCGGAGATGAGCGAAATCTCGCGCTCCGCCGAGGGCCCGCCCATCAGTACCGCGACCTTGCCGAGCGCGCTCATGCGGCCTTGCCCACGATGCGCACCTCGCGAACCAGGTCGATTCCGGTGCGCAGCCGCACCGTCGTCTGCACCAGGTCCATGAGGGACTCGATGTCGCCGGCGGTGGCGCCGCCCGTGTTCACGATGAAATTCGCGTGCCGGGGCGAGACCTGCGCGCGCCGCCGATGTTCACGCCCTTCAGCGCGCACGACTCGATCAGGCGCGCGGCGAAGTCTCCCGCGGGATTGCGAAACACGCTGCCTGCGTTGGGCTGGTTCAGGGGCTGGGAGGCGACCCGCTGCGACAGGAGCTTGCGCATCCGGCTCATCGCCGGTCCCTCCTCGCCTCGTTCGAACACGAAGACTCCGGAAAGGAACCATTCCTCGGAGGATTTCTTCAGCTTCACATGGCGATAGGACACGTCGTAGTCGGTGGGCTGGCGCAAGTTCACGTTGCCGTTGCGATCGACGGTCTCGGCGGCGATCACGTGATTCCACGCTTCGCCCCCGTAGCAGCCCGCGTTCATCGCCAGGGCGCCTCCGATGGTGCCGGGCACTCCCGCCATCCATTCCGCGCCCGATCCGCCATGCTTGGCGACGAAGCGCGCCAGATGCGGAGCAGGCACGCCCGCGCCCGCGTGGAAGGTCGGCCGGGCGCCGCCGGCTTCCTGGCGGATGCCGGTGAGCGCGTGGTGGGTGAAGACCACCGTCCCCTCGAATCCGCCGTCGCGCACCAGCAGGTTGCTGCCGAGGCCCACGAAGAGGATCGGTTCGTCGGGCGCGCGCGTGCGCAGGAACGCGCACAGGTCGGGCACGCCCGCGGGTTGGTAGAAGGTGCGCGCGAGGCCGCCGGCGCGCCAGCTCACATGCTTCGCCATCGGCTCGTCGCGACGCAGCGTGCCGCGCAGCTGGGCGAGGAGATGGTCTTGGTCGCTCATGTCCATCAGTCCCGGCCCGCTGCAAGCGGCGCGTTGGGCGGCACGGCGAGCTCCGGGGCCAAGTGGCCGATCGATCCCGCCCCCATGGTCAGGACCACATCGCCGTCGCGCAGGCGTCCGAGCACCGCGTCACGCATCTCCGAAGTGCGCTCGACGAATACCGGCTCGACCTTGCCCACCACACGCACCGCGCGCGCGAGCGATCGCCCGTCGGCGGCCACGATCGGCGCCTCGCCCGCGGGATAGACGTCGGCCAGCACCACCTCGTCGGCGGTCGAGAGCACGCGGACGAAATCCTCGAACAGGTCGCGGGTGCGGGTGAAGCGATGCGGCTGGAACGCGAGCACCACGCGCCGGCCGGGGAAGGCGCCGCGCGCGGCGGCGAGGGTGGCCGCCATTTCCGCGGGGTGATGCCCGTAATCGTCGACCAACGTGAAGGTGCCACCGCCTGCGATCGGGATGTCGCCAAAGCGCTGGAAGCGCCGCCCCACGCCGCTGAATTCCGCAAGACCCTTGGCGATGGCCGCGTCGGTCGCACCTACCTCGCGCCCCACGGCGATCACCGCAAGCGCGTTCAGCACGTTGTGGAGTCCCGGCAGGTTCAGCATCACGTCGAGCGGCTTCAGGTTCTTGTCGACCGACACGGCGGTGAAGCGCATCCGCCCCTCGTCCCAGCGGATGTCCTCGGCGCGAAGGTCCGCGTCGCTCTCGATGCCGTAGGTGAGCATCGGGCGGGTGACCGCCGGCATGATCGCGCGCACGTGCGGGTCGTCCTTGCACACCACCGCCAAGCCGTAGAACGGCAGGTGCCCGAGGAACTCGACGAACGTACTCTTCAGCTTCTCGAAGTCCCCTCCGTAGGTCTCCATGTGGTCGGCGTCGATGTTGGTGACGACCGAGATCACCGGCTGCAGGTAGAGGAACGAGGCGTCCGACTCGTCGGCCTCGGCCACCAGGAACTCGCCCTTGCCGAGCTTCGCATTGGTGCCGATGGAATTGAGCCGCCCGCCGATCACCAGCGTCGGATCGAGGCCGGCCTCGGCGAGCACCGCGGCCACGAGCGACGTGGTCGTGGTCTTGCCGTGAGTGCCCGCGATCGCGATGCCCTGCTTGAAGCGCATCAGCTCGGCCAGCATCATCGCGCGTGGCACCACCGGGATGTGCGCCTCGCGGGCGCGCACCACCTCGGGGTTGTCGGCCTTCACGGCGGTCGAGACCACCACCGCGTCGGCCTGCTCCACGTTGGCCGCGGCGTGCCCGACGACGACCTTGATGCCCATCTGGCGCAGCCGTCGCACCGGCGTGCTCTCCGCGAGATCCGAGCCGGTCACGGTGTAGCCCAGGTTCGAGAGCACTTCGGCGATGCCCGACATGCCCGAGCCACCGATGCCGACGAAGTGGATGCGCTTGACCTTATGCCGCATGCGCGAGCTCCATGCAGAGGTCGGCGCAGCGCCGGGTGGCGTCGGGCTTTCCGAGGGCACGCGCGTTGCGCGCCAGGCCGGCGAGTCGAGTTCGATCAAGGCCACGCAGGAGCTCCGCAAGGTCGTGGGGTTTCGTTTCGAGCTGCTTGAGCGCGATCCCCGCGTCGCGCTCGGCGAGGAAGCGGGCATTGGCCGACTGCTCGTCGGCGACGAACCACGGCAGCGGGAAGAGGATCGCGGCGACCCCCGCGACGCCGATCTCGGCCACGGTGATGGCGCCGGAACGGCACACCAGCACGTCGCACCACGCATAGCGGGCGGCCATGTCTTCCAGGAAAGGAACCACCTCGGCACTCACCGCCGCCCGGTCATACCCGGCTCGCAGGCCCGCGAACAGCTTCTCCCCCGACTGGTGGACGATTTCAGGCCGCTCCCCCGGCGCCATCGAGGCCACCGCGGCGAGCACCAGGTCGTTCAGGGTCTGGGCGCCGAGGCTGCCGCCGACCACCAGCAAGCGAAGCGGGCCACAGCGTCCCGCGTAGCGCGCGTCGGGCGGCGCGATCGCCGCAATGTCGTCACGCACCGGCGTGCCCAGCCAGTCGGTGCGGCGCGGACGCGGCACGGCATTGGCCCAGCGCTGTGCCACCGGGCGCTCGAACGCGCCCTCCATGCCGACGATGACGCGGTCGGCCACGGGGGCGAGCACCCGGTTGGTGATGCCGGCGACCGCGCCGGGCTCGTGGACCACCAGGGGCTTGCCGAGGAGTGCCGCCATCATCCCGCCCGGAAACGCCACGTAACCGCCCATGGACAGGACCACATCGGGGGAGATGCGGCGAATCGCGCGCAGCGCCTGCCAGAACGCCACCAGGATGCGCATCGGCAGCACCGCCCACGCGACCAGCCCCTTGCCGCGCACGCCCGTCATGTTCACGGCGACGATGGGATAACCCGCCTGCGTGACGAGGCGGTTCTCCATGCCCGCGGGCGTGCCCATCCAGTGGATCTTCCAGCCACGCGCGGCGAGCTCCTTGGCGATCGCGAGGCCCGGAAAAATGTGACCGCCCGAGCCGGCCGCCATGATGAGGATGGTTCGGGCGGGCGTCATAGCCTTCCGCCCCGCATCAGATATCGGTTCTCCCAGTCGATCCGCATCAGGATCGCGAGCGCCAGGCAGTTCACCACGATGCCGGTGCCGCCGAAGGAGAGCAGCGGCAGCGTGAGGCCCTTGGTGGGCAGGAGCCCCATGTTCACGCCCATGTTGATGAAGGTCTGCGCCGCGAGCCACACGCCGATGCCCTGCGCCACCAGGGCCGCGAAATAGCGCTCGAGGCTTGCGGCCTGGCGGCCGACGGCGAAGGCGCGGTGCACGAGGAAGAGGAACAACGTGATAACGGTGGCGACACCGGCGAAACCCAGCTCCTCGGCGATCACCGCGAGCAGGAAATCGGTGTGCGCCTCGGGAAGATAGAAAAGCTTCTCGATGCTCGCGCCGAGACCCACGCCGAACCATTCGCCGCGCCCGAAGGCGATCAGCGAATGCGACAGCTGGTAGCCGCGTCCGTAGGCGTCGGCCCACGGATCCATGAAACCGAGGATGCGCTTCAGCCGGTAGGGCGAGGACAGGATCATCACCACGAACGCCAGTGCCAGCAGCACTGCGAGGCTCGCGAACAGGCGCCAGTTGAGGCCGCCGAGGAAGAGGATCGCCATCGCGATGGTGGTCACCACCACCAGCGCCCCGAAATCGGGCTCCCGCAGCAGCAGGAAAGCGATGACCGTCATGACGCCGAACATCGGCAGGAAACCCTTGCGGAAGTCGTCCATGAAGGCGGCCTTGCGCACCGTGTAGTCGGCGGCGTAGAGCACCACGAAGAGCTTCATCAGCTCCGAGGGCTGGAACGTCCCGAAGCCCACCTCGATCCAGCGGCGGCTGCCGTTCACCTCGCGCCCGATGCCGGGGATCAGGACCGCGACCAGCAGCACCGCGCCGAAGAGGAAGAGCCACGGGCTCGCCTTCTGCCACAGCCACACCGGCACCTTGAAGAAAGCGCACGCGACTCCCAGGCCGATCGCGAGATAGGCGCCGTGGCGCACCAGGAAGTACGCGGGGCGGAAGCCGGTGAAGCGCTCGGCTTCGGCCATCGCGATCGAGGCGGAATACACCATCACCAGCCCCACGGCACCGAGCAGCAGCGCCGACCAGAGCAATGTCTGGTCGAGGCTCGAGTCGCGGCGGGCGGGGTTGTAGAGCATCAGCGCGGGGAAGCGGCAGCCAGGGCGCGCGCGGCGGCGGCAAACACCTCGCCCCGGTGCCCATAGTTGCGAAACATGTCGAGGCTCGCGCACGCGGGCGATAGCAGCACCGCATCTCCGGCCTGCGCTCGGCGGAATGCCGCCGCGACCGCATCGGGCATCGTTTCAGCATGCTCGATCGGAACGCCGGCATCCTTCAGCGCTGCTGCCACGGCGGCCGCATCGCGACCGATCAGTACCACCGCGCGCGCGCGGGCGCGAACCGCGGGGAGAAGCGGGGAAAAGTCCTGGCCCTTGCCGTCGCCGCCGGCGATCAGCACCACCGGTGTCGCGAAACCCTCGAGGGCCGCGACGGTCGAGCCCACGTTGGTCCCCTTGGAATCGTCGAAGAACTTGACGCCGCGGGCCTCGGCCACGAGCTCCACGCGATGGGGAAGCCCCTTGAAATCGCGCATCGCCTGGATAAGCGGCGGGCGTGGCGCGCCGATCGCGGTGAGGAGCGCGTGGGCGGCGAGGCCATTGGCCGCGTTGTGCAGGCCGGTGATTCCCATCCCCTCGACCGGCATCAGGTTCTCGTTGCCGCGGCGCAGGTACTTCCGCGAGGCGTCGAAGCCCCATTCGCCATTGCCCTTCGGCACACCCATGCCGAAAGTGAAGGTGCGTTCGCCGATGCCCATCGCGCGGCTCCACTCGTCGTCGCGATTGACGACGCGCGTTTTCGCATTCCGGAAGATGCGTTCCTTGGCGCGCGCGTACGCCGCCATCGAGCCGTAGCGGTCGAGGTGATCCTGCGAGAGGTTCAGCATCGCCGCGGCATCGAGGGCGAGGCTGGAGGTCGTCTCGAGCTGGTAGCTGGACAGCTCGATCACGTAGAGATCCGCGGGCGTGTCGAGCGTGTCGAGCACCGGCAGGCCGATGTTGCCCGCAACCACCGTGCGGTAACCCGCGGCCGCGCCCATCGCACCGGCGAGCGCCGTCACGGTGGACTTGCCATTGGTGCCGGTTATGGCGAGCACCCGGGCTCCGGACGCGCGGTGCGCGATTTCGCGGGCGAAGATCTCGACGTCGCCGACCACTTCGATCCCTCGGGCGGCGGCAGCACGCAGTACCGGCTCGCCGAGCGCAAGGCCCGGACTCGCAACGACCGTGTCCACGCCTTCCAGGAGCGCTTCATCGAAGGGTCCGAGTGCGATGCCCACATCGGGGTGATGCGCGCGGACCGTTCCCAGGGACGGAGGCGCCGCTCGCGAGTCGGCCGTACGCAGCCGCGCGCCGCGGCGCGCGAGCCAACGAACGACCGAAAGCCCCGTGTCACCCAGGCCGAGAACGAGAACGCTCTTGTCTTTCCATTCATCGCTCATCTCCCTTCAGCTTTGTTTGAGACGACCAAACCTGGAAACACGGAGGCCACGGAGAAGCACGGAGGTCATGGAGGAAACCCTTTTGATATGACCGTGGGCCACATCCATCCCACGAACATGACAAAGGAGCTTTTCTCCGTGACCTCCGTGCTTCTCCGTGCTCTCCGTGTTCCTGGCTTTTTTGTTCTTGATCATCAGCGCAGCTTCAGCGTGGACAGGCCGACCAGGACCAGCATCATCGTGATGATCCAGAAGCGCACCACGACTTGATTTTCTTTCCAGCCCTTCAATTCGTAATGGTGGTGAAGCGGCGCCATTCGGAAAACGCGCTTGCCGGTCAGCTTGAAGCTCACCACCTGGATGATCACGGAGAGCGTCTCGACCACGAACACCCCGCCCATGATCAGAAGCACGATCTCCTGGCGCACCACCAGCGCGATCATCCCGAGGGCGGCGCCGAGGGCGAGCGCGCCGACGTCGCCCATGAAGACTTCCGCGGGGTAGGCGTTGAACCACAGGAACGCGAGCCCCGCGCCCGATATCGCGCCGCAGATCACCGCCAGCTCGCCGGCGCCGGAGATCAGCGGGAACGAAAGGTACTTGGCGAATACCGCGTTGCCCGAGACATAGGCGAACACCGCCAGCGCGGAGGCAATCATCACCGTCGGCATGATGGCGAGCCCGTCGAGGCCATCGGTCAGGTTGACGGCGTTGGAAGTACCGACCACCACGAAGTAGCCGAGGACCACGAAGCCGATGGTGCCGAGCGGGATCGCGACGGTCTTGAAGAACGGCAGGATCAGCTCGGTCTGCTGCGGCAGGCGAGCGCTGTACGCGAGGTACGACACCGCGGTGATCGCGATCAGCGACTGCCAGAACATCTTCGAGCGCGCCGAGAGCCCCTTCGGGTTGCGGTGCACGACCTTGCGCCAGTCGTCGACCCAGCCGACCGCGCCAAAGCCGAGGGTGGTGAGCAGCACGATCCACACGTAGCGGTTGCCGAGGTCGGCCCAGAGCAGCGTGGTGATCGCCACCGACACCAGGATCAGCGCCCCGCCCATGGTCGGCGTGCCGGTCTTGATGAGGTGCGTCTGGGGGCCGTCGTCGCGCACCGCCTGGCCGATCTTGTAGGCGGTGAGCTTGCGGATCATGGTGGGG
>JANNKG010000076.1:0-2338 GCA_031396185.1 Burkholderiales bacterium
CGCTTTGCGCCGCTCAACGACGCGTGGCAGGGACATACCGGGTTGCCAGCGGGAAGGTGATTGGCGGGAAAGCGTCGCTACTTCCCCTTTCTGGGGCGCTTCCAGTCGGGCTTGGTGACCTGCTTCTACTCGGTGAGCGTGAGGCCGCCGGGCGGAACGTCCTTCGAGATGGTGGCGCCGGCGGCGATGGTCGCCCCCTTGCCCACCGTCACGGGCGCGATCAGCTGCACGTCGGAGCCGATGTGCACGTCGTCCTCGATCACGGTACGGTGCTTGTGGGCGCCATCGTAGTTGCAGGTGATGGTCCCGGCGCCGATGTTCACGTTGCGCCCGACGGTCGAGTCGCCCACGTATGACAGATGGTTCGCCTTCGCGCCTTGCGCCAGCGAACTGGCCTTCACCTCGACGAAATTGCCGACGTGCACGTCGTCCGCGAGATCGGTACCCGGCCTGATGCGCGCATAGGGGCCAATGCGCGCGTTGCGCCCCACGGCGGCTTCCTCGATCAACGTAAACGGCTTGACTTCGGTGCCGGCGCCGACGGTGACGTCGCGCAGGATGCAGTTCGCGCCGATCTTCACCCCGTCGCCGAGGGACACCTTGCCCTCGAAGATGCAGTTCACGTCGATCGCCACGTCGCGCCCGCACTCGAGATCACCGCGCAGGTCGATGCGCGCGGGATCGGAAAGGGTGACGCCTTCCTGCAGCAGGCGCGCAGCCCGCGCCCCCTGGTAGCCGCGTTCGAGCGCAGCGAGGTCCACCTTGCTGTTCACGCCGAGGCTCTCGTGGGCCGCCACCGGATGGCGTACTTCCACCACGACCCCGTCGGCGACGGCCGCCGCGATTACGTCGGTGAGGTAGTACTCGCCCTGGGCGTTCTCGTTACGCAACTGGCCCAGCCATTTCGCCAGGTTCGCGCGCGGCAGCGCCATGATGCCGGTGTTCACTTCGCGGATGGTGCGCTGCGCCTCGGTCGCGTCCTTCTCCTCGACGATGCCGACCACGCGTCCGCCGTTGCGCACGATGCGCCCGTACCCCTTGGGCTGGTCGATCTCCTGGGTGAGCAGCGCCACGTGGCCCGAAGCCGCGGCGTCGACCAGGGAGCGCAATGTTCCCGAAGCGATGAGCGGGACGTCGCCATAAAGCACCAGGACCGTGCCGCCTTCTTCGAGCTGCGGCAGGGCTTGCATTACGGCGTGCCCGGTCCCGAGCTGGGTCTCCTGGACTGCCCAGGTCGCAGCCGCCTCACCCAGCTGGCTGCGAACCTTATCGCCGCCGTGTCCGATGACCACGCACAGCCGCGACGGGGCCAACAAGCGGGCGGTTTCGATGACGTGTGCGAGGAGCGGGCGCCCGGCAAGGGGGTGCAGGACCTTGGGCAGGTCCGAAAACATGCGCTTGCCCTGGCCTGCGGCGAGGATGACGACCTGGAGCGGGGCAGCGGCGGGCTTCAGCGGCGGTTGCGGAGCTTGCGAATCGCGGCGATCTGCGCAGCCGCCTGGGCGAGCTCGATCTGCGCCTTGGCATGATCGATCGCTCCGCTGCGGTCGGCGAGGGCTTCCTTGGCGAGGCGCTCGGCTTCCATTGCCTTGGCCTCGTCCAAATCGTGGGCGCGCACGGACGTGTCGGCGAGGACCGTCACGCGGTCGGGCTGCACCTCCATCATGCCGCCCGAGACATAAATGACTTCCTCCTCGCCCCCTCCGGCGAGCTGGATGCGCACCGTGCCTGGCTTGATCCGGGTGAGGAGCGGCATGTGCTCGGGCAGGATGCCGAGCTCGCCGCTCTCCCCCGGGGCGATGACCATCGTGGCTTCGCCCGAGAAGATCTGCTGCTCGGCGCTGACGATGTCGACTTGGAGAACCTTGGCCATGTTGTCTTTCTAGAAGGGTGACAGCGGTATCAAGTAAGCGTCTTCGCCTTCTCGAACGCTTCCTCGATCGGGCCGACCATGTAGAAGGCCTGTTCGGGAAGGCTGTCGCACTCGCCGTTCACGATCATGTTGAAGCCCTTGATCGTGTCCTTGAGGGTCACGTACTTGCCGGGCGAGCCGGTGAACACCTCGGCCACGTGGAACGGCTGCGACAGGAAGCGCTGGATCTTGCGCGCACGCCCGACCGCGAGCTTGTCCTCTGGCGAAAGCTCGTCCATGCCCAGGATCGCGATGATGTCACGCAGCTCCTTGTAGCGCTGCAGCACCGCTTGAACCGCACGCGTGGTGTTGTAGTGCTCCTCGCCGATGACGTTCGGATCGACCTGGCGGGAGTTCGAATCGAGCGGGTCCACGGCGGGGTAGATGCCGAGCGAGGCGATGTCTCGCGAGAGCACGACGGTCGCA
>JANNKG010000098.1:0-5793 GCA_031396185.1 Burkholderiales bacterium
GACCCTATTCTCGGCAGGGCGCAATCCGAGAATAGGGTCTGACCCCATTCATTTCCACGCGGCGGCGAATTGCTTCCAGTGCGGCGACTGCTGCTCGGCGAGCCAGGCACGGAAGAGCGCGACTTCCGTGTCGTAGGCGGCGGGATCGAGGAGCCCGCGGATCAGCTGGAATCGCTGGAAGACGAGATAGGTATTGGCAACGTCGGTTTCGCAGTAGTCGCGAATCGCCGCGATCTCCCCGCGCTTCCACGCGCCATACACCTGCGAGCCGTTCATGCCGAGCTTGCCGGGCAGCCCGCAGAGCTGCGCAATGTCGTCGAGCGGCGCAAAGGCGCGGTTCTGGTAGCCCGCAAGGACGTCCATGAGATCGGTGTGGCGCGCGTGGAACCGGCCAAGGTAGTTGTTCCACTTGAATTCCTTACTGTTGTCGCCGGTGTCCCAGTAGCAGCAGCCGGGGATCCCGTGAAACAACGCGCGATAGTGGAGTACCGGCAGGTCGAATCCGCTCCCGTTCCAGGACACGAGCTGTGGCGTGTACTTCTCGATGCCGTCGAAGAAGCGCTGCACGATTTCGCGCTCCTCGTCCTGCGCCGCACCCAGCGACCAGACGCGCACGCCGTCGTTGCTGCGCAGCACGCAGGAGATCGCCACCACGCGCTGCAAATGGTGTGGCAGGAAATCGTTGCCCGTCGCCTGGCGCCGGCGTTGCGACGCCAGGTCCACCACACCCTCGTCGCTTACCTCGGGACCGAGCTCCCACACGCGCCTCAACCCCTCCACGTCGGGAATTGTCTCGATGTCGAACACCAGGATGGGCGTCATGGAATGCTCAGGCGGGGAACACGCCGGTGGAAAGGTAACGGTCGCCGCGGTCGCATACGATATGGACAATCACCGCGTCCTTCACCTCGGCCGATACCTGCAGTGCCGCCGCCAGCCCGCCGCCCGAGGAGATTCCCCCGAAGATGCCTTCCTCGCGTGCCAGGCGCCGGGTGCACTCCTCGCTCTCTTCCTGCGAAACCTCGATCACGCGGTCCACGCGCGCGCGCTCGAAGATCTTCGGCAGGTACGCCGCGGGCCACTTGCGGATTCCGGGCACCGAGGCACCATCCTGGGGCTGCACCCCGATCACCTGGATGGCGGGATTCTTCTCCTTGAAGAAACGCGAGCAGCCCATGATCGTGCCGGTGGTGCCCATGGTGGCGACGAAGTGCGTCACCTTGCCGGCGGTATCGCGCCAGATCTCCGGTGCGGTGCCGACGTAGTGCGAAAGCGGATTGTCGGGGTTGGCGAATTGGTCGAGGATCACGCCCTCGCCGGCGTCGCGCATGCGCTCCGCGGTGTCGCGGGCAAGCTCCATGCCGCCCTTCTCGGGGGTCAGGACGAAGCGTGCTCCGAATGCCGCCATGGTCTGGCGGCGCTCGATCGACAGGTGCTCGGGCATGACCAGCACCATCCGGTAGCCGCGAAGCGCAGCCGCCATCGCAAGGGCGATGCCGGTGTTGCCGCTGGTAGCCTCGATCAGCGTATCGCCGGCGTGGATCCCGCCGCGGCGCTCCGCACCCATCACCATGGAAAGCGCGGGGCGATCCTTCACCGAACCGGCGGGATTGTTGCCCTCCAGCTTGGCGAGCAACACGTTGCTCGTCCTGCCGGGAATGCGCTGCAGCCTGACGAGCGGGGTATTGCCGACGAAGTGTTCGAGAGTCTGGTCCATGGCGCAATTAAAAGCCCCGCGCGCGGCGGGGCTTCCCTTGACGGCGAGGAAGAAGCTTACTTCTTCTTTTCCTCGGCCTTCTTGGCATCCTTCGCGGCATCCGCGTCGGCCTTCGCTTTCGCCTTCTTCTCGTCGGCTTTCGCGTCCTTCATGTCGGCCTTCGCGCCCGCATCGGCCTTCGCCTTCTTGGCATCCGCATCGGCCTTCGCCTTGGCCTTCTTCTCGTCGGCGGCGGCCTGTGCCTTGGCTTTCTTCTCCGCGGCGGCGGCTTCAGCCTTGGCTTTCTTCTCGTCGGCGTCGGCTTTCGCCTTGGCCTTCTTCTCTTCAGCGGCGGCCATGGCCTTGGCTTTCTTCTCGTCGGCCTTGGCCTTCTTGTCGTCGACCGTGGCCTTGGCATCGGCCTTCTTGTCGTCCGCCTTCATCTTGCCGTCAGACTTCGCGGCAGGCATCGGCTTGGCATCGGCTTTCGTCGCGGGCATCGGCTTGGAATCGGCCTTCATCGCGGGCATCGGCTTGGCATCCGCCTTCGGCGCCATGGCCGGTGCGGGCTCGACCTTCGGCATGGTGGAGGTGCCGGTCAACGCGATGTCCCTGCGGATCTTCTCGAACGTCGCTTCACCTACACCGTCGACGTTCTTGAGTTCCTCGAGGCGCTTGAATGACCCGTTCTTCTTGCGGTAGTCGATGATGGCCTGGGCCTTCACCGGCCCGATGCCGTCGAGGGCCTCGAGCATTTCCTTGGTGGCGGAATTGATGTTCACCGTGGCGAACGCAAGGCCGGCATAAGCCAGCAGCGCCGCGAGCAGCAATGTGATTCGTTTCATGCTTCATCCCCTTTTGTGCGTGATTGTTTGTTGGGTGGCGGTGCAGAGCCCTGGAGCCGTTTACACGGCCCTTCAGAACGGCCTTGATTATACAGGGTTTTTACCGGCCCGCACGATTTCCAGGCGGGCATCGTCGAAGCAGGCGCGCCCGGTTCCACGAATCATCATGCCGAACTCCACGCTTTCGGCATTCGCCGGAACGTCGAACTCAACGACGTGGGTTGCCCACGGCGCAGATCCCTTGATGAGCTTCTGGTGCGTCTGCGCCCGCTCGCCGGAACGCTGCACCTGCGCCCACGGGCCCGCTCCCGCACCGGCCACGGCTGCAAGGCGCAAATCGATCGAGAAGCGCAGGCGCGTGCCGCGCAGCGCCGGCTCGAAGCTGCTCTGGGTCACGAGGGCCCACGGCTCGCTCTTCACCGGCTCCACGCAGAAGCTGCGCCGCCCGTCGGTGTCGTCGGCAAAGAAGCGAAACGATTTGGGGTCGCTGTGCATGGTGCAGCTCCACTCGCTCGCGCAGCGCGCCCCGCGCGAAGCCTCCAACTCGAAACCGGGATTCTTCAGGGCCGGGGCCTTCAGCGTGGCCGGGCCAGTCGCCCGAGCGGTCGCGGCCGGCGTCACCACCGGCGCCTCTCCCGGGGCAGCGCATCCCGACGCGGCGATAGCCACGAGTACTCCCCACCGCGCAACACGCTTCATGCAGCCCCTTCCGTTTTCAATCGATGCTCGACATAGCGCCCGACCCCTTCAGATACGCAGAGGAAGGGCTCTCGATAGCCGGCGCCGCGCAGTTGCGCGAGGTCAGCCTGGGTAAAGCTCTGGTACTTGCCGACCAGCTGCTGCGGGAACGCAATGTACTGGACCGCGCCCGCCGCCCTGAGCTCGGCGAGTGTCATGTCGGCATCCCCGCGTGCGCGCCGCACCGCGTTGATCGTCGCGCACGCGACGTCATTGAAGGTCTGGGCGCGACCGGTGCCCACATTGAAGACGCCCGAGGTTTCGCGATGGTCGAGAAAGAAGAGATTCACCGCCACCACGTCGTCGACCGACACGAAATCGCGAACCTGCTCGCCTGCGCCGAATCCGTCGCTGCCCTCGAAGAGCCGCACCTGGCCCCGCTCGCGATACTGGTTGAAGAAATGAAATGCCACCGAGGCCATGCGCGCCTTGTGTGCCTCGCGCGGGCCATAGACGTTGAAATAGCGGAAGCCCGCGACCTGCGCCGTGGCCGCAGGCAAGCGCCGGCGCACCGCCTGGTCGAACAGGAACTTTGAATAGCCATAGACGTTGAGGGGGGACTCGTGGGCGCGTGATTCAGTGAACACCCGGCCCGCACCGTACACCGACGCGGACGACGCGTAGATCAGCGGGATGGCGCGCTCCTGGCACCAGTCGAGCAGGCTGAGCGAGTAGCGGTAGTTGTTCTCCATCATGTAGCGCCCGTCGGTCTCCATGGTGTCCGAGCACGCACCCTGGTGAAACACCGCGTCGAACTCGCCCTCGAGGCCGCCGCGCAGCATGTCGAGGAAGTCGCGCTTGTCGATGAAGTCGGCAATCTCGAGGTCTGCGAGGTTAGCGACCTTGTCGGCGCGCGCCAGGTTGTCGACCGCGACGATGTCGGTCTCGCCGCGCGCGTTCAGCGCCTTCACGAGGTTGGAGCCGATAAATCCGGCTGCTCCTGTCACGATGATGGCCATGGAGGGGGTCAGGGGCTGGTTGAAAGGCTCGCCTCGAGCTCGTGGCGGCGAGCGACCGCGGTTCCCAGTTTACCCACGACGATCCCGGCGGCATGGTTCGCCACCCGCATCGCCGCGTGCAGGTCCGCGCCCGCGGCCACCATCAGCGCGAGCACTCCGATCACCGTATCGCCCGCGCCGCTGACGTCATAGACCTCCTGCGCGCGCGTCGGCTCGTGCCAGGTCTCGGCCGCGGTGAATAGCGACATGCCCTCCTCGCTGCGGGTGACGATAAGCCCGTCGAGGTCCAACCCGGCCCGCAGCTTCTGTGCCCTGCGGGCAAGGTCTTCCTCGTCGGTCCAGCGCCCGGCGACATCGCGGAACTCGGCGCGGTTAGGAGTCAGCAGCGTCGCACCCCGGTAGCGCTCGTAGTCGGAACCCTTGGGGTCGACCAGCACCGGCTTGCCATGGCGCCGCGCGGTCTCGATCATGCGCCCCACGTGGGCCAGGCCACCCTTGCCGTAATCCGACAGAACCACGGCGTCGGCACGGTCGACCTGGCGCTCGAACTCGTCCAGCTTCGCGGCGAGCGCGTGGTGGCTGGGCTCTCGCTCGAAATCGATGCGAAGGAGCTGCTGCTGTTGGCCGATGACGCGCAGCTTGACGGTCGTTGAAAGCTCGGCGTCGCGATGCAATGACGCCTGAACGCCCTCGTCCTTCAGCAGGCGTTCCAGCGATGCGCCCGCCTCGTCATTGCCGACAACCGACAGCAACGTGGCGGCACCCTTGAGAGCGGTGATGTTGCGCGCCACGTTCGCTGCGCCGCCTGGGCGCTCCTCGGTGCGCCGCACCAGCACCACCGGCACCGGCGCCTCGGGCGAGATGCGATTCACGTCGCCGAACCAGTAGCGGTCGAGCATGACGTCGCCCACCACCAGCACGCGGGCGCGGGAGAAGTCGGGAAGCCGCGCGGCACTCATCTCGTCTCAGCGCGGGTCGCGCCCGATGGCGTGGTACTCGAGGCCCTGCGCCCGGACCACCGCCGGCTCATAGAGGTTGCGTCCGTCGAAGATCACCGGCGCCTTGAGCGTGCGCTTGAGTTCGGCGAAGTCGGGGCTGCGGAACGCCTTCCATTCGGTCATGATCACCAGCGCATCGGCGCCCTTCACGGCGGCCATGGCGCTGTCGGCAAAATCCACCCGCGTGTCGCCGTCATAGATGTGGCGCGCCTCGACCATGGCCACCGGGTCGAAGGCCGTCACGGTCGCGCCGCGCTCAGTGAGGGCCTTGATCACCACGCGGCTGGGAGCCTCGCGCATGTCATCGGTGTTGGGCTTGAACGCGAGTCCCCACATCGCGAAACGGCGCCCCGCGAGGTTCTCGCCGAAGCGGCGCGTGATCTTTTCGGCGAGCACGCCCTTCTGGCGTTCATTGGCCTCCTCGACCGCGCGCACCACCTTGAGGTCGAGGCCGTTTTCCTGCGCGGTACGCAGCAGCGCCGACACGTCCTTGGGAAAGCAGGAGCCGCCGAAACCCGCGCCGGGATAGAGGAAGTGGGTGCCGATGCGCGGATCGG
>JANNKG010000118.1:0-2601 GCA_031396185.1 Burkholderiales bacterium
CACCTGGGTGACCGCGGAGATGTCTCCGAAGAGCCGCCCTTCGTAGCGGCGGTCGGCCATGAGGCGCGCGAAGAGATCGAAGTTCGCGACCATCGGCGCCTTGTCGGCGTTCGGGTTGGCCTCGATGTCGGGGCTCGCGCCCAGCGACGCGCAATGGGCCGCGATCACGCGCGCGCCGCGCTCGAGCGCCGCGCGCACGAAGAGCGGGTTCGCGAGCTCGTGGCGCTTTGCCCCCGCGACCGCCTGCTCTTCGCCGAGGTGGACCAGCAGGGGGATGTCGAGGCGTTGCAAAGCCTCGTAGAACGTAGCCGCCTGCGGCGATTGCAGGTCGATGCCCATCGCGGGCGGCAGCCACTTCACCGCGCGCGCACCCTGCGCCTTCGCGGCCTCCAGCTGCGCGATCGCGTCGGCTCGCGCCGGATGGATCGACGCGATCCATTCAAAGCGGTCGGGCCGCGACTGCGCAATGCGCTGCGCATAGGCGTTCGGTACCGAGAAGGTGGTGAGGTCTTCGCGCTTCGCGCCCGTCTCGTCGAAGGTGAAATCGAACGCGAGCAGCATGAACTTTGCACCGGGCGGGCACTGGTCCGCGAGTGCCACGAGGCGCGCCACCATGCCCTGGTCGAGCCGGTCGTCGTCGTCGCCCACGCAGCCCGCGTTCTTGAAGAACGCATGGCGCACGCGGCCCATGATCGAGCGCGGGCGGTCGTAGTCGGGCTCGACCCAGATGCCGCCGCCGCTGCGCCCGTTGCCGAAGAGGTGCGTGTGCACGTCCCACACGCGGTCGTGACGCAGGCCGTTCCATGCCTGCGCGACGATCGGGTCGAAGCGCGCGGCGGTGCGGCACCCGCTCATCAAGCCCTGCTCGATGGTGAGGGGGAGTTTGCAGCCGGCCAGCGGGGTGGCAGCCGCCATAGCGAGAAAATCACGGCGGCGCATCACGCGTTCGCCTTGATGTAACCCATCACCGCGGCGAGGGATTCGACCAGGAACGCCTTGTCGACCCAGTAATAGACCTCCTTGCCGACCTTCTCCGAGCCGAGCACGCCGGCGTCCTTGAGGATTTTGAGATGGTGCGAGACGGCCGAGCGCGAGAGCGTGGACACCTCGACGATCTGGCCCACGTTAAGGCGCTCGCCCGGCTCAAAGGTGAGCAGGATGCGCTGGCGATGTTCGTCGCCCAGCGCGGTGAACGCCCGGGAGATCGTGCGCCATTCGCGCGGGATCGCCCTCAGGTAGTTCTTTCTCATAACTACATTCTTGGTTATATCGTTACGTGTTGTCAACCCATGCCGCTGGGGGATGTCGGCGCCGCGCGCGGCATGTTAAACTGTCCGCGTCGAAAAACGGTTTGCACTCAATGGGTTAGCCAATGCTCGATGACTTGAAGAAGGCCGCGCTCGAATACCACCGGCTGCCCGTACCCGGCAAGATCGAGGTCATTGCCACCAAGTCGCTGATCACCCAGCGCGACCTGGCCCTCGCCTACACGCCGGGGGTCGCCGCCGCCTGCGAGGCGATCGTCGAGAACCCCACCCAGGCGCGTGAGCTCACCGCCCGCGGCAACCTGGTCGCGGTGGTGACCAACGGCACCGCGGTGCTGGGACTCGGGAACATCGGCCCCCTCGCCTCGAAGCCCGTCATGGAGGGCAAGGCGGTGCTCTTCAAGAAATTCGCCGGCATCAATGTGTTCGACATCGAGCTCGCCGAGCGCGACCCCGACAAGCTGGTCGACATCATCGCGTCCCTCGAGCCCACCTTCGGCGGCATCAACCTGGAGGACATCAAGGCGCCGGAATGCTTCTACATCGAGAAGCAGTTGCGCAGCCGCATGAAGATCCCGGTCTTCCACGACGACCAGCACGGCACCGCGATCATCGTCGGCGCCGCGGTGGTGAATGGCCTGCGCGTGGTGGGCAAGGACATCGGCAAGGTGAAACTGGTGGTGTCGGGCGCGGGGGCCGCGGCGCTGGCCTGCCTCGACATGCTGGTGGCGCTCGGCATGCGCATGGAGAACATCTGGGTCACGGACATCCTCGGCGTGGTCTATACGGGCCGCAAGGAGCAGATGGACGACAACAAGGTGCGCTACGCGCGGAAAACCGACGCCCGCAAGCTGGGTGACGTGATCGCGGACGCCAATGTGTTCCTCGGCCTCTCCGCGGGCGGCGTGCTCAAGCCCGAGATGGTGAAGAAGATGGCGGCCAAGCCCCTCATCCTGGCGCTCGCCAACCCCACGCCCGAGATCCTGCCGGAGGAAGTGAAGGCGGTGCGCGACGACGCGGTGATCGCCACCGGCCGCTCCGACTATCCCAACCAGGTGAACAACGTCCTCTGCTTCCCGTTCATCTTCCGCGGCGCGCTCGACGTGGGCGCCACCACCATCAACTAGCCGATGAAGCTGGCAGCTGTGAATGCCTTCGCCGATCTGGCGCTCGCCGAGCAGTCCGACATCGTGGCGCTCGCCTACGGTGCCGGGCAGGTGAGCTTCGGCCCGGAGTACCTCATCCCGCGCCCGTTCGACCCGCGCCTGATCGTGAAGATCGCTCCCGCGGTCGCGAAGGCGGCGATGGAGAGCGGAGTCGCGACGGACCCCATCCG
>JANNKG010000140.1:0-8744 GCA_031396185.1 Burkholderiales bacterium
CAGATCATTCCGGTATAAGCTTTCAAAGCATGGCATGGGTGAAGAGTGAGCCTTATCCCGCCTGATTTTAAAGTCAGCTTTATGAAGCGAATGGACACTCTGATTGGGAGACCGGTTGCTAATCTTTTACCGAGCGGGCCCGCCACCGCGGCAACCAGCTGTCGGGCGGTGAGCAGCAGATGCTCGCGATCGGGCGGGCGCTGGTCACCAACCCGCGCGTGCTGCTTCTGGACGAACCGATGGAGGGCCTCGCGCCGATCGTCGTGCAGCAACTCGTCGCGGCTATCCGCGGCCTGGTGCGCGAAGGCGTAATGGCAGTACTGCTGGTCGAACAGCACGCCGCGCTCGCGCTATCGATCTCGCGGCGCGTGGTGGTGATGGAGCGCGGGCAGGTGGTCCACTCGGGTGACAGCAGCGCGCTTGCAACCGACCGCGACCTTCTCGAACGGCTGCTCGCCGCGCGCTAGCCCACCGCGTCGCGTGGCAGCGCCTCGATCGCGGCCGCGATGCGCGCGCGCTCCTCGATGAGGAAGTTGAACTGCGCGTCGCAACGGGGGATCGGGGTGGGATACGCGCGGATTTCGTCGTCGAGCTGCTTGCGGCGTGCCTCGAGCGAGGCGCGCAATTCGCTGGAGGGCATCGTGCCCATCATCCCATCCTCTCGATTGCGGTCCGGATGAAATCGCTTTTCGCGTCATTGTAGGCGCCACGGTCATCGGGAAACCGCGCCGCCAGCTGGCGCTTGAGCTTCCAGTACTTGTGGGCGAGTGCCTCGTCGGCGCGCAACGCGTCGCGAAATTCCAGGTGTCGCTTCCAGAACGGACTGCCGTAGATCACCGCGTGCAGGTGGAAATATCCCGGATGGCCGTGCGCCTTCACGAAGTAGCGCCGCTCCGGAATCGACTTCTCGAACTCCTGCACGTAGCGGTAGCCGTCCGCCTCGAGGCTGGGAATCATGCGCTCCACGATCGAGATCGCGGGGACGCCCAGCATCACGTCGATGATCGGCTTGGCGCCCAGGCCCGGGACCGCGGTGCTGCCGATGTGCTCGATCACCACGGCGCCGGCGCCGAAGATTGCGCTCAGGCGGCCCTGCTCGATGGCGAAGATCGCGGGCCACATCGGCGAATAGGCCGACAGCTCCAGCCGATCGGGGGCGGCGCTCATCGGATGAGGGCAAGCGCCTGGGGCAGGCGCCGGATCATCGGCACGCCGCGCGGGTCCGGCGGCTGGCGCCCGTCCTCGTTAAACCAGATCGCGTTGATCCCGAAGCGGCGGGGGGCGACCACGTCCTGCTCCACCGAGTCGCCGATCATCGCCACCTCCGCCGGATCGGCCTCGAGGCGCTCGAGAACGGCACGCCAGAACTCGTCGCTGTCCTTGCGCGCACCGATGTCGCTGTAGCAGAAGATTTCGGAGACCGATTCGCGCAGGCCGACCCGTCCCAGGGCGACCTCGATCATGTTGCGGGGCGACACGCTCGCGTTGGTGGCAACCGCCACGCGACGCCCGCTCTTCACCAGCGCTTCGAGGGTCTCGCGGGCACCCTCGATCGCGTGCACCTCGGGCCACAGCGCCATGGGAATATAGAGCGGACCGTCCTCGGACATGAGGGTGCCACCCCAGTCGAACACCACCCAACGCATCATCCGTCCCCCAGCGCGATCCAGTAGCGGCGCACCACCTCGCCGCGGCAGGCGATGAATTCCTCGGAATCCAGCCGCCCCCCGCAGCGCTCGATGGTGGCGACCGACGCGGCATTGTCCCGCGCGCACGTGAGCAGGACCTCGGACAGTCCGAGCGCGCGTGCCCGTTCGAGGGTCGCGCGCAGCATGGCCGTGGCATGCCCGCGGCGCCGTGCGCGCGGGTGCACGCCGTAGCCGATGTTACCGCCCTCGACGCGCAGCTTGTCGGTGAGGGCGTGGCGCAGGTTGGACACGCCCACCACCTCGCCGCCTTCGTCGACCAGCCAGAAGGTCGAGTGCGGGACGAAGCCGTCGGGAAGCCCCTCGCCGCGCGAGCACCCCTCGAGCTGCCGCACCAAGGCCTCGACATCGGCGTGCGCAAACTCGAGCGTGAACGGGATCAGCGGCTCGCCGTGGTCGATGAATTCGCGCACCAGCTCGCAATAGGAAGCGGCAAGGCCTGTGTGCGGTCGCTCGAGACGCGATGCGGCCGCGCTCATCGCTCGCCTGTCTTGCGCGCCTGCAACGTGCCCAGATACGCATGGAGCGCGTGCAGGTCGACGTCGTTGATGCGTGCGAGGCTCTCGAACGGCATCACCTTGCTCACCTCGCTGCCATCGAGTCGTCGGCCGCTGCGCATCATGGCCACGAACTTGTCGAGGCTGTCGTAGCGCCCCATCACGCTGCCCTCTCCGGGCGTGAGGTTGGATGCCGGCGGCCATTCGGGCGGGGCGCCGGGGATCTTGCCGCCCGACAACCGCTCGCCGTGGCAGCCCAGGCACATGTTGGCCACGTAATTTCCGTGCTCGACGCTCGCCGCCACCGCCACCGGCGCCGACGGCGTCAGGCGGTGGTCGATCTTCTCCGCGGCGTCGCGCATCACACCCACGCCATAGAGCGCCTTCACGAAGGCCGGCAGGCGCACGTCGGCCGCCTCGCCGACGGCGGGCGGAAGGCTGCGGCAGTACGCCACCAGCGCCGCAAAATCGGAATCGGTCAAGCGGTTGTAGTCCTCGCTCGGCATGATCAGCAGCGCTCGCCCCTGCGGGTTCACGCCATGGCGGATCGCGCGCACCCAGTCGGCTTCCCGGTAGGCTGCCACCACGCTGCCCGGGCTCGTCGTGATGTTGGGCGAGCGCACGTAGAGGCCGCCGGAACCCTTGAGCATCACCCGCCCGGCGCCATTCAAGCCGTGGCATTCGCCGCACCCGCGCGACTCGTAGAGGTACTTGCCCAGCTTCAACGCCGCGGCGCCGGTGGCATAGGGCACGGGCACGACGCGTACGTCCACGGTGCGCTCGAGCTTGCGCCCGCCGATCCAGTGGGCCGTGAAGAAGGCCGCGGCGGCGAGGACTGCGAGCAAGGCCAGCGCTGCCGCGACGATCTTGAGGGTGTTGCGCAACCTTGGCTCTCCATCGTCGGTGAATTGTCGGCATGATAACGGCCTTACATGGATGCGCACCTCGAACTGCCGCCAAGCCCCTGGGTCCAGCGCTGGGTTGGCTGGATCCGGCCTGGGGGCGCCGTGCTCGACCTCGCCTGCGGTTCGGGGCGGCATTCGCGCCTGTTTGCCCGGCTCGGCTTCGAGGTCGATGCCGTCGATCGCGATCCGAGGCTTTTCTCCGAGCCGCCCGCCCGGGTGAAATTGCTGGGAGCCGACCTCGAGGCGGGACCCTGGCCTTACGCCGATCGCCGTTTCGACGCGATCGTGGTCACCCACTATCTTCACCGGCCGCTGCTACCGACCCTGGTGGCCTCGCTCGAGCACGGCGGCCTGCTGGTCTACGAGACCTTCGCGCAAGGCAACGAGCGCTTCGGCAAGCCGTCGAACCCGGCTTTCCTGCTCGCGCCGATCGAGCTGCTCGAGGCGGTGCGCGGCAAGCTGCGCGTGATCGCCTTCGAGGACCTGGTGGTCGACGAACCCCGCCCGGCCGCTCTCCAGCGGCTTTGCGCGCGTCGGGAATAACCTCCCGCATGGGTTAAAATCGCGGTTTGTCGAAGCCAGGATTCGAATGCTTTCCGGAAGTATCGTCGCCATCGTCACCCCGATGACCGCCGACGGGTCGCTCGACCTGCCGCGCCTGAAGAGCCTCGTCGACTGGCATGTCGCTGAAGGCACCGCCGGCATCGTCATCGTGGGCACCACCGGCGAATCGCCCACGGTCGATGTGCCCGAGCATTGCCAGCTGATCGAGAGCGCGGTGCAGTTCGCCGCTGGCCGCATCCCGGTGATTGCGGGCGCCGGCGGCAATTCCACGCGCGAGGCGATCGAGCTCACGAAGTTCGCGCACAAGGCGGGGGCCGAGTACGTGCTGTCGGTGGTTCCGTACTACAACAAACCGACGCAGGAAGGCCTCTATCGGCACTTCAAGGCGATCGCCGAGTCGACCGATGTCCCGGTGCTGTTGTACAACGTGCCCTCGCGCACCGTGGCCGACCTGCATAACGACACCATCCTGCGGCTGGCCGGCGTGAAGAACATCATCGGCATCAAGGACGCCACCTCGAATATCGAGCGCGCCACCGACCTCATGGCGCGCATGCCCGCCGATTTTCGCGTGTTCAGCGGCAACGACGACGCCGCGCTCGCCTATATCCAGTTGGGCGCCCACGGCGTGATCTCGGTCACCGCCAATGTCGCGCCCCGCCTGATGCGCGAGATGTGCGCATTCGCGCTCGCGGGCGATTCTGCCAAGGCGATCGCCATCAACAATCGCCTGCTGCCGTTGCACAAGCATTTGTTCGTCGAGTCCAATCCCATCCCGGTGAAATGGGCGCTGCACCGCATGGGCCGCATCGCGGAAGGCATCCGCCTGCCGCTTACGCCGCTGGCCCCGGCGCACCACGAAACCGTTGCCGGCGCGCTGCGCGCTGCCGGCTGCCTCAACTGACGAAGGATCGAGAATCCCATGACGCAACTCCACCGAATCGTCCTCGCCGCCCTGCTCGCCCTAGCCGCGGGCTGCTCCGGCTTCGGCAACAAGTCGAGCGACTACAAGGGCGCGCAGTCGCGCGCTGCCCAGCCCCTCGAAGTACCCCCCGAGCTCACCGCGCCGACGATGGACGATCGCTACGCGATCCCCGACCCGCGCGCGCAAACCACCTACTCGGCGTATTCGCAGCGCTCCGCCGGCGCGGCCGCGGCGGTTTCACCCAACACCACGTCGACGGTGCTGCCGCGCGTCGACGGCGCGCGACTCGAGCGCTTCGGCGACCAGCGCTGGCTGGTGATCAAGGGCGAGCCCGACAAGGTATGGCCGGTGATCCGCGAATTCTGGGTCGATTCCGGCTATCCCCTTGCGCGCGAGGAGCCGAATACCGGAATCATGGAGACCGAGTGGTACGACGACAAGTCCCGCGTTCCCGAAGACCTCGTGCGCCGCACCATCGGCCGGGTGATCCCGAACATCTTCTCGACTCCACGGCGCGACAAGTTTCGCACCCGCCTGGAGAAGGGCGCCGAACCCGGCACCACCGAAGTGTTCGTGAGCAACCGCCAGATCGAGGAGGTCTACACCACCAGCAACCAGGACCGCACCGTGTGGCAGTCGCGCCCGGCGGATCGCGAGCTCGAGGCGGAGATGCTGTCGCGCATGCTGGTGAAGATGGGGGTTGCGCAGACCCAGGTCGCGGCGGCCGCCGCGGCTGCGCCTGCGCCGGTGCGCTCGGGCCAGGCGCCCGCGTTGCCGGCTGCGCGCAACGCCGTGCTGGAGAATGCCGGCGCCGGGCCGCTTGTCGTGAACGACGCGTTCGATCGCGCCTGGCGCCGGGTTGGCCTTGCGCTCGACCGCGTCGGCTTTACCGTGGAGGACCGCGATCGCTCGAAGGGCCTGTTCTTCGTGCGCTACATCGATCCCGAGGTGGACCTCAAATCCGGCCAGAAGGAGACGCTCGCCGACAAGCTCATGTTCTGGCGCGCCGCACCCAAGGGCGCGCAACCGCAGTACCGCATCTACGTGAGCGACGCCGGGGCGAGCATGTCCCAGGTCCAGGTGCAGAACTCGCAGGGGGCGTCGGAATCTTCCTCCACCGGCAAGAAAATATTGACGCTGCTGTTCGAGCAGCTGAAGTAAGGTTGATGCGCTTCACTTCCCTGGGCAGCGGCAGCTCGGGCAACGCGCTGGTGGTGGAGAACGAGGGGACGCGGGTCATGATGGACTGCGGCTTCTCGATCGCGGAAACCTGCATGCGCCTGGAGCGCGTCGGCCTGGTTCCCCGCGACCTCGCGGCGATCGTGGTCACCCACGAACACGACGACCATCTGGGCGGCGTCGCGCGTTTCGCCAAGCGCCACGGAATTCCCGTCTTCCTCACCCGCGGAACCGCGCAGTGGCTGCCGGAGGATTTTCCCGCGGTGCTGGTGCGCCATATCGACTCGCACACGCCGTTCGCCGTCGATGGCCTGTGGATCGAGCCCTTCCCGGTTCCCCACGACGCCCGCGAGCCGGTGCAGTATGCGTTCTCGGACGGCGCGTCGCGCCTGGGCGTGGTGACCGACCTCGGCTGCATCACCCAGCACGTCGTCGACAAGCTTTCGGGCTGCGCGTCGCTGGTGATCGAATGCAACCACGACATCGACATGCTGATGGGGGGCGCCTACCCGGTGGGCCTCAAGCAGCGTGTGGCGGGCCGCTTCGGCCATCTCGACAACGCGGGCGCGAAACACCTGGTGGCGAGCCTCGAGCGCTCGGGCCTGCGCCACCTGATCGCAGCCCACCTCTCCCAGCAGAACAACACGCCCGCCCTTGCACGCAAGGCGCTGGCCGAGGCGGCCGGTTGCGAGGAGGAGTGGATCGGCGTGGCGAGCCAGCAGGACGGCTTCGCCTGGCGCGACGCCTGAACAAATGAATAAAAGGGTCAGACACCTTCATTCGCGGCAATGAAGGTGTCTGACCCTTTTATTCGTTCAAAGGCCCAGCTTCTGGGCGGAAACCGCCGGCTCGGACAGCTCCCAGATTTCGTCGAAGCGCTGCGCGATGGGAGTCGCGTCGCTCGGCGAATCGAGGGCCACGATGGCGCGCGGCTGGCTGGCGTGCAGCTGGTGCCAGACGCCGCGGTCGTCGGCGACCACGAAGGGATCCATGGCGTTGCGCGCCTGGGCGAGGGTGCGATGGATCTCGATCGACATCGGATACTGGCGCAGCAGGTTGAGCAGCCGGGGCGATTCGCGCTCGAGCAGCTCGGTGCTGTGCAGCGCGATGAGCAAGCGGTGCGATCGCCCGGCGACAAAGAACTGGCGCAGCGTTTCCGTGAGTGCCGGCGAATTGAATCCCCGATTCGACAGCGAGATGTCGAACACCCGGATGGTGCTCTGCGCCGACGCGATGACCTCCGCGATGGCCGCGAGCGATTCGCCGATCCCCGAAATGGCGCGATAGCTTGGTTTCGATGCGGCGTTCTGGTCGCTCATCCCGGCTCCTCCTTCAACGATACGAATCCCTGCAGGTACCAGACGTGGGCGGCATCCCAGAACGCGGCCGGCGCCTTGATCGGGCCCGGAAGCCGGCGCGCATCGGCGAGCCTGCGGACCCAGGTTCGCGCCGCCGGGGCCAGTTTAACGGTCTCCCCGTTCATGAAGAACATCGTGCCAGAAAATGCCAGCCGCGACCGGGGGTCGAGGGCCAATCCCTGGCGCGCCGCGCGGTGCACGAAAGCCGCGCGGGTTCTCGGGCGCGCCGGCGGATCGAAGAACACATGCGCCTTGGGCTCCGTCAGGAATCGGCCCGAGAAATCGCGCACCACGGACGCGGGCCACTCGATGCGTGACGCGACGCGTGCGGCGTGAGCGACGAGATCCCGGGGAACCTCGCCGGGATGCCGCGCCACGGTGGCGCCCGGGTCGCGGTACTGCCCTTCGGGGGCCAGGGTGTCGTGCAGGTAGTCGAGGAGTCCCGCCACGAGCTCGCTATCGGTCGGTGCGCGGAACCCGATCGACCACGTAAGGCATTCCGATTCCGCAATGCCGCGGTGCGCCACTCCCGGGGGCAGGTACAGCATGTCGCCCGCTTCGAGAATCCATTCTTCGCTCGGAACGAAATTCGCGAGGACCTTCAGGGGCACGCCGGAAAGGTAGGTGTGATCTGCTTGCCTGGAGATTTGCCATCGCCTGCATCCGTGTCCCTGCAGCAGGAAGACGTCATAGGAATCCACGTGCGGGCCGACGCCCCCTCCCGGTGCCGCGTAGCTCACCATCACGTCATCGATGCGTGCGTGGGGAATGAAATCGAAACATGCGAGGAGCTGGTCGGCGCGATGGGAGAAATGATTCGTATCCTGAACCAGCACGGTCCAGTTGCGGCGTGGAAGTTGCTTGAGACGGGAAGCGGTGAAAGGCCCATGCTCGAGGCTCCATTTCGCGCCGCGCTGCTGCACCAGACGCGATTGCGCGTGTTCTCGCCCTGCCAGTGCCAGCACTTCGCGCGCGGAAAGCGGATCCTGGAAGCCCGGAAACGCGCCGCGCACGAGCAGCGGCTTGCGTTGCCAGTGGGTTCGCATGAATGCCGCGATATCGAGCGAGCCGAGTAACTTGCGTGACATCAAAAATGGGCTAGAATCAATTCGACTGTCGAGCGATTGCGGGTGCCAATGCTACACGTAGGTCAACCAGCACCGTCATTCCAGCTCCCCGACGCCAGCATGGAGATGATGGATCTCTCCAGCTACCGGGGCAAGAAGAACGTTGTCCTGTATTTCTACCCCCGGGACGGCACGCCCGGCTGCACCATCCAGGCGATCGGCTTCAGCGACCGCGAGAACGAGTTCAAGAAGCTCGACACCGTCGTGTTCGGCGTCTCGCGCGATGACGTGCTCTCCCACCAGGCGTTCCGCGACGAGCACGGCCTCACCGTGCAGCTGCTCGCCGATACCGAGGAGGAGGTCTGCCGCCTCTACGACGTGATCCAGGAGAAAATCGTCGATGGCCACCAGAAATCCCACCTGCAGCGCTCCACCTTCGTGATCGACAAGAAGGGCGTGGTGCGCCATATCCTCCAGGAGATGAACCCACGTGCCCACGTGAGCGAGGTGCTCAAGGTCTGCAAGACCCTCGTCGCTCATGCG
>JANNKG010000151.1:0-3289 GCA_031396185.1 Burkholderiales bacterium
CAGTACCTCGATCCCGTGTTCCTGGGAAAGTATCCCGCCGAGATGCGCGAGATTTTCGGCGAGGCCTGGCCCGATTGGCCGGCGGAGGACTTCACCCTGATCCGCCAGCCGATCGATTTCCTCGGCGTGAACTACTACACGCGCAGCGTCGTGCGCTCCGATCCGAAGGCCTGGCCGCTTTGCTCATGCGCGGTGCGCCAGAAGGGCGCGACTTACACCGAGACGGGGTGGGAAGTGTTTCCGCGCGGGCTGACCGACACGCTGGTGTGGGTCAAGGACCGCTACGGCAATCCCCCGGTGTACATCACCGAGAACGGCGCGGCGTTCCCCGATCCCGCGAAAGCGAACAGCAGCGGTCTAGCCGACCCGCAGAGGGTGGATTACCTGCGGCGCCACCTGCTTGCGCTCCACGCGGCGATCAAGGCCGGTTGCGACGTGCGCGGCTACTATGCATGGTCGCTGCTCGACAACCTCGAATGGTCGCTCGGATTCTCCAAGCGCTTCGGGCTCGTGCACGTGGACTTCGCGACGCAGAAGCGCACGCCCAAGGACAGCGCGCGCTTCTACACCCAGGTGATTGCTTCGAATGGCGGGGCCCTCGCCCAGCGGGCACGGCCCGTGAGGAAGCGCGTGCGAATGCGGTAAGATTTGCCCGGGCTCACGCTCCTCGTCGGGTCGCGGCGCTCGCAACCCGCGATAGTGCGGGACCTCCCAAGGTTAGAGGACTCGCTGTGATCGAGCTCGGCGTCAACATCGACCACGTCGCCACCATCCGCCAGGCGCGGCGCACCTACGAGCCCGACCCGGTGTGGGCGGCGGTCGAAGCGCACCTGGGCGGCGCCGACGGCATCACCGTTCACCTGCGCGAGGATCGTCGCCACATCCAGGACGAGGACGTGCGCCGGCTGCGCGACCTCACCCACATCAAGCTGAACCTCGAAATGGCGGCCACGGACGAGATGGTCGCCATCGCGTGCCGCATCGCCCCGGAAATGGCGATGCTCGTGCCCGAAGGCCGCGAGGAAGTCACCACCGAAGGTGGCCTCGACATCGTCGGCGGCGAGAAGCGCCTGAAGGACGCGGTCGCCCGGCTCGCCGACGCCGGAATCATGACCAGCGTCTTCATTGATGCCGAGGCCGCACAGGTGGAGGCGGCGGCGCGCATTGGCGCGCGCGTCTGCGAGATCCACACCGGTCCCTACGCGCACATCTTCCACTCGAAGGGCCGCGACGCCGAAAGCAAGCCGGTGCTGGCCGAGCTGGAGAAGATCCGCAAGGCAGGCGAGGCGATCCGCGGCCACGGCATGCGCTTCAATGCCGGGCACGCGCTCAACTATGTGAACGTGACGCCGGTAGCAGCGCTTGCCGGCATCCGCGAGCTGCACATCGGGCACGCGATCGTGAGCCGGGCGGTGTTCGTCGGCATGCGAGAGGCGGTGCGCGAGATGAAGGCGCTGATGACGCTCGCCGCCAACCGCCGCCCATGATCGTGGGCATCGGGACCGACGTGGTGTCGATCGAGCGCATCGCCGGCGTGCTGGAGCGCCACGGGGAGCGCTTCGTGAAGCGCATCCTCACGCCCGAGGAGCGGCTGCGCTTCGCTCGCACCAAACTGAAGGCGAGCCACCTGGCAAAGCGATGGGCGGCGAAGGAGGCTTTCTCGAAGGCGATCGGCACGGGCATCCACCCGCCCTTCACGTGGCAATCGATCGGGGTCGGCCGCGACCCCAAGGGCAAGCCGCTCGTCGTACCCAGCGCGGAGATGGCGAAGCACCTGAAGACGATGGGCGTAACCAGCGCGCACGTCTCGCTCAGCGACGACGCGGGCGTGGCCATCGCGTTCGTGGTCCTCGAGGGCACGCCACGTTCCACTCCCTGGGCGCCCGAGTGAAGCTCGGACCGGCAATGGTGGACGTGGCGGGCCTCGAGCTCACTCCCGACGATATCGAGCGGTTGCAGCATCCGCAGGTGGGTGCCGTCATCCTGTTCGCGCGCAATTTCGCCGCACCCTTGCAGCTGATCCAGCTGACGCATTCGATCCGCGAGCTGCGCACCCCCAGCCTGCCGATCGCCGTCGACCACGAAGGCGGACGCGTGCAGCGCTTCCGTCACGGCTTCACCGCCATTCCGCCGATGGCCGACCTCGGCAAGCTTTGGGATCGCGATCCCGCCCAGGCCCTCGCGGCCGCGCGCGGCTGCGGCTTCGTGATCGGGAGCGAATTGCAGGCCCACGGCGTGGACTTCACCTTCGCGCCGGTGCTGGACGTCGACTACGGCGAGTCGGGGGTGATTGGAGATCGCGCGCTGCATTCCGATCCCCACACCATCGCGGTGCTGGCCGAGGCGCTGCAGGCCGGCCTCAATGCGGCCGGCATGACCCCGGTCGGCAAACACTTTCCGGGGCATGGCTACGTGCGCGCCGACTCGCACCTCGAGGTTCCGATGGACGATCGCACGCTCGCCGAGATCACCGCGTCGGACCTGATCCCCTTCCAGCGACTCGCGCGATCCGGGATGGGCGGCATCATGCCCGCCCACGTGGTCTATCCGAAGGTGGATTCCAAGCCGGCGGGGTTCTCGAGCGTGTGGCTGCAGAAGATCCTGCGGGAGAAGCTCGGCTTTGAAGGCCTCATCTTCTCCGATGACCTCTCGATGGAAGGGGCGAGCACCGCCGGCGGGGTGATGGCGCGCGCCAATGCCGCGCTGAACGCCGGCTGCGACATGGTGCTGCTATGCAACGACCCGCGCGCGCAGGACACGATGCTCGAAGGCCTCGAGCGCCGCCCGATCGCGCCGACACTCGTCAAGCGGCTCGAGCGGATGCGCGGTCGCGCAATCTCGAGCGCGGCGCTGAAGGCCAACGCGGCCTATCTCGCCGCCACCGAGAACCTGGCGCGGGTGCGCGCCTCCTAGCTCAAGGGCATGCGGCGCAGCGGTAGACCCTGACCGCGCCCCAGGCGACGCGGTTGGTGGTGATGCCGGCGCCCGAAAACCCCTGGAAGGTCATCCCGAGGAAGTTGGCGGAGGCTCCGACGAACACTCCGGTGGCATCGATGGTCGCGTTGTTCGGGCCCAGGGACCCCCCGCAACCGGCTCCCACACAGCTGCCGACGTTGAGCGCGAATGCGTTGAGGTTGCTGGCGTCCTCCAGCAACCCGCCGACTTGCATCGTGAAGGGGAGGTTGGAATAGCTCCACGTGGCGTTCGGGAACGAGATGTTGAGCGAGCTCAGGTTGGCCGTGCGTGCGGTGAAGTTCACGTTCAGGGAGCCGAACGCGAAACTGTTGGC
>JANNKG010000167.1:0-6240 GCA_031396185.1 Burkholderiales bacterium
GCTTTCCCACTCCTGCACCATCGAGCGCACCTCGGCGACGTGCTGGCGCAAAGCCTCGTCACGTTGCGCTTCGGCCTGGCCCGCGAGAGCGAGCTTCGCGGCGAGCTCGCGATCCTGCCGCCTGGGCTGGTCCCAGGGAAAAGGAATGGACACGCCCACGGAGAACATGTCCCCGAAGCGCGAAGCGCGATCGCTGTAGGCGAACTCGACGCTCCAGTCGGGCTTCTTGTTGGCACGCGCGAGCCGCGCCTCGGAAGCCGCGATCTCCTGCGCGCGTCCAAGGACCTCGATCTGCGGATGCTGCGCGAGCGTCTCGTCGTGCGTCTCGAGGCCGATCACGCCGATGTCGGGTCTTTGCGCCAGCACGCGGCCGCCACCCTCGCCGGTCCAACGCGCGAGCATGGTGCGCGCATTTCGAAGGCGTTTCTCGAGATCGGCGGCGCGATCGTCGAGCATGGCGAGGTTGGCGTGCACCATGAGCACGTCGGACTGTTTGCCGCGCCCGGCGCGATACTCCGCCTCGGATGCCTGCACCTCCTGCAAGCCGCGCAGGCGCTGCTCGGCGAGCACGCCGGCCATCGCCTCGGCATACCATGCGTCGAGCCATGCGATCGCCGCATCGCGCTGGATCAGGGCAAGCGTCACCTGCTGCTCCGCCACACCCTTCAGCGCCTCGAGCTCGTAGCGCTCCGCGCGCAGCTGCCGCTTCTCGCCCCGCGTGAGCTCCTGCATCACGGCCACGCGCCTCATCGTCATGAAGTCGCGCGTCAGGCTGAATCGGTCGGCGCCCTGAGCGGGAACGTTCTCGACGCCCATGGTGAGGACCGGGTCGGGATACTGTCCCGCCGCCACCGCCATGTCGCGCGACGCACTCACCGCCAGGCGTTGCCCCGCGAGGCTGCGCGATCGCTCGACCGCGAGGCGCTGCGCCTCGCGCAGCGCCAGCGCCGGCTCCGCGGCAAGGCCAACGGGTGGCAGCGCGGCAACCATCAGGGCCGCGAGAAGAAACGCGGGCTTGGGACGGCGTTGAAAATTGAAGAACATCGACTCCTCCGGAAAGCTGAAAGCGAAACGCACCGGGCACGCCCGGCGGAAGCGAATCAGTCGGGGAAGGCTAGACGCGGAAACAGCAGTGGCGCACCGCGAGCGACGGCGCGGTAACGCGCACGAGCAGCGAAGGCTGCTCCCCGGTCGGGACCGCGTCGGGCGTGGCCACCAGCACGGCAAGTCCTGGTGGGATTGCAACCCACGTAATGGCCGGCACGGCGGGCGCCGCGGGCTTGTCGCGCGATTGGTCGGCTTGCTGGCAATGGGCCGCACAAAGTGCGGGATTGGACTCGGCCATGCCTTGCCCGCAATCAGGCCCGGCTTTGCTCGCCTCTGCCGCGACAGCGGCCAACGCCATTTCCTGCGCCCCGGGGCACGCGTAGGTGGCCAGCGCGAGCTGCGAGAACAGCACGCCCACGAGGGCCAGGAATGCTGCGAGGGACCGCAGCCGGCGGGAAAGTTTCATGGGCTAGTAGACCACAGGGCGCCCGGAAAGTTTTGACACACGTCAATCCTTCGCCGCCCTCAGCGCCCCGCCGCCTTGCGTTGCGCCGCCACGCGCAGCGTTTGCTCGATCTGCGGCCAGGCCGCCTGCACCGCGTCCCTGCCGCCCGGGATCAGCGCGGCTGCGCCGCATTTCATGAAGCGCTCGTGCAGGTCAAGGCGCAGCACGAAATCCGCGCCGCGCGTCTGCTCCGCGGCCAGCGCGTTGATGAGGATGTGCATCGCCTGGAATCCAGCCTGCAAGATGCCGCTCGCCTCCGCCTCGTAGGGCCGATAGGCGACGTCGACCGCGAGCACGTAATCGGCCCCGAGGGAGCGCGCGGTGGGGGCGGGAACCGGCTCGACCAGGGCGCCGTCACCGAGCCGTTCGCCCGCGACCACGACCGGTGTGACCATCACCGGGATCGCGCTCGACGCCTGGATCGCGACCGCCCCGTCGCCACGATCGAGAACGCGCTTGCGGCCATGGGAAAGATCCGTGGCGACGGCGCCGAAACGCCGCGGCCAGCGCTCGATCGGGCGATTTCCGAAGAGCTTGGCCAGCTGTTTGCGCAGCCCCGTATTGTTGAGCAGCCCCTGCCAGGACGCGGCGAACGTGCCGACGTCACCCCAGTCGCTGCCGTCGCTGAGGAGCTCGATCTGGCGGCCGCTATAGCCGCTCGCCCACAACCCTCCCACGACCGCGCCCACGCTCGTGCCGGCGACCACGTGCACCTCCAGGCCACGCGCTTCGAGGGCCTGGATCACGCCGATGTGCGCGAGCCCGTGGCTCGAGCCGCTGCCGAACGCGACGCCGACCCGGAGCGCACCGAGCCCGGCGAGCGGTGCGGCGGATTTCGGCGGCGCATTGGAGAGGGCGCAATCGTTGCGTGTCTGCGCGTGCGCGCCAGGCGCCGATACCGGCCCCGCCAGGCAAGCCGCAATCACGATATGGCGCATCATCCGCATCTGTCGAACTCCCCACCTGGATTTCCGGACCGCAAGGCATGAACGATACGACACTCGCGCGCGCCGCCTTCATTGGCCAGGTCAGCCCGATGAACACGCTGGATAAAAACCGCTACCCCGTGGCCTGGCGCACCTTCGGCGAAGCCGGACCCCGCCCGCGCGCCATTCTCGCCATCTCGGCGCACTGGTACATCGCCTCCACCGCGGTCACGTCGATGGCGATGCCGCGCGTGATCCACGATTTCTCGGGATTTCCGAGCCGCCTTGCCGAATTCGACTATCCCGCCCCCGGCTCGCCGGAACTGGCCGAGGAAGTCGCCGCGGTGCTTGCGCCGGTTCATGTCGAGCCCGATCTCGACGGCTGGGGGCTCGACCACGGCACCTGGTCGGTGCTCGCTCACGTATTCCCGAGAGCCGACATCCCAGTGGTGCAGTTGTCGATCCACGCGCGCAAGGATGCGAGCTATCACCTGGACCTCGGCGCGCGCCTGGCGCCGTTGCGCCAACGCGGCGTGATGATCCTGGGCCTCGGCAACGTGGTGCATAACCTGGGGCGCATCGACTTTCGCAAGCCCGACCTCGCTTTCGACTGGGGGGTGCGCTTCGATGCCGAGGTGCGCCGCAGGATGACGAGCCAGCCGCGCGACGTCGCGAACCTGGACGGGCATCCGGACTACGCGCTCTCGGTGCCGACGCCGGAGCATTTCCTGCCGCTGCTCTATTTCGCCGGCCTGTGCGAGGCCGCGGGCGCCCCCGCCAAAGTTCTCATCGAGGGCTGCACCCTGGGGTCGATCTCGATGACCAGTTACGTGCTTTAGGCGATGCAAAGCCAGCCGGCGCGGATCGCTTCGCCAAGGCCCGGTGCACGGGCGAGACCCACGAGGGCGAGCGCGATGATCAGCGCGCCGGCGGATTGCCGGATCCACGGGCGGCGCCGCAGCGCGAGCACCTGCTGCGCGGCGAAGCCGGCCGCCAGCAGGTTGGGCAACGTGCCCAATCCGAAGGCGGCCATCACGAGGGCGCCGTCGAGCGCGCCGCCGCTGGCGAGCGCGAGCGCGAGCATGCTGTAGACGAGCCCGCACGGCACCCAGCCCCAGACTGCCCCGGCGCCGAACGCCTTCGCGTTGGAATCGATCGGGAAAAAGCGCCGCCGCAGGGGCTCGATGTGCCGCCACAGCAGGCTGCCCGCAGCTTCCAGGCGCACCACCGCACGGCCCCAACCGGCGACATAGAGGCCCAGCATCAGCATGAGCGCATTGGCGATCACGAACATCGCGGTCTGCGCGGCGACTACCGGAGCGGCGAGCAGCAGAGCGCCACCGGTGGCGCCGACGGCGGCGCCCGCCACGCAATAGGCAGCGATCCTTCCCGCGTTGAAGGCGAGCTGGCGCTGGAGCATCGGCCCGCGCGCAGCCGCCGCGAGCGAGGCCGCGATGCCGCCGCACATGCCGGCACAGTGCACGCCGCCAAGCAGCCCCGCGAGAAATGCCGCGGCGGCCAACGACATCACATCACGCGCGAATACTGGGCGCGCTGCTGCGCCGCGCGCAGGTACTTGTCGAACACCATGCACACCGAGCGCACCAGCAGCCGCCCGCGCGGAGTGACCTGGATCCAATCGTCGTCGATCTCCACCAGGCCGTCGGCGGCCATGCGCTCGAGGTCGTGCATCTCGGCGGCGAAATAGAGGTCGAAGTCGATTAGGTGGGCGAGCGCGATCGATTCCTTGGCGAGCGCGAAATGGCAGGCCAGGGCCTGGATCACCGCGCGCCGCACCAGGTCGTCGGGCGTGAGCTGGATGCCGCGCAGGATCGGAAGCTCGCCCGCATCGAGCCTGGCGTAATAGTCGTCGAGTCCCTTCACGTTCTGGCAATAGGTCGGGCCCACCTTGCTGATGGCCGAGACGCCCAGCCCGATGAGGTCGCACTCGCCTCCGCTCGAATAGCCCTGGAAGTCGCGGATCAGCCGCCCCCGGCGCTGCGCCACGGCGAGCTCGTCGTCGGGCTTGGCGAAATGGTCCATGCCGATGTGGACGTAGCCCGCCTCGCAGAGTCGCGCGATGGCGCTCGTCATGAGCTGCAGCTTGACGTCGGGCGTGGGCAGGTCGGCTTCGTGGATGCGGCGCTGCGGCTTGAAGGCCGACGGCAGGTGCGCATAGGAGTAGAGCGCGATGCGGTCCGGATCGCATTCGATGGTGCGCTCGAGGGTGGTGGCGAAGCCTTCGAGGGTCTGCTTCGGCAACCCGAAAATGAGGTCCAGGTTGATGGAACGGAAGCCATTGGCGCGGCCCGCCTCGATCACCGCGCGCGTCTCCTCGAGCGTCTGGATCCGGTTCACGGCGCGCTGCACCTCGGGGTCGAAATCCTGCACGCCGATGGACAGGCGGTTGAAGCCGAGGCGGCCCAGGTGCTCGATGCGGTGCCGGTCCGCCTTGCGCGGATCGATCTCGATCGCGTACTCGCCGTAAGGGTCGAAATCGAATGTCGCGCGCAACTTGTCCACCAGCCGCGTGCAGTCCTCTTCGGCGAGGAAGGTCGGCGTGCCGCCGCCCCAGTGCATCTTGGCCACGCGCCGGCCGCCCTGGACGGCGCCCGCCACGAGGTCGATCTCGCGTTCCAGGTAGCTCACGTACTTCGTTCCGCGGGCGCGATCCTTGGCGGCGATCTTGTTGCACGCGCAGTAGAAGCAGAGCGTGTCGCAGAAAGGGACGTGAACATATAATCCGAGCGGACGCGCGAAGCCGCCGATATCGCGAATGGCGAGCCAGCTGCGGTAGGCGGCGGCGTCGAAATCCTCCACGAAGCGGTCCGCGGTCGGGTATGACGTGTAGCGGGGGCCGTTGCCCCCATACTTGCGGATGAGCCCGGCGTCCACCACCAGCGGTGCCTGGGAAACCGGCCCTACCAGCGCCGTATCCTGAATCAGAACATTCATGCGTCCTACTATGCGTGGCGAGGAAAGCGGGCCATTGACCGGGGTCAACCCGCGAGCAGATCCGGGGGCAGGCACGCCCCCCCGGAAGCGGCCTGCGCTCCTCCTCCCGGCGATCGCCGTGGCGATCGCCGTGGCGAGCGCCATCGCGATGGCGGCTGCGATCGCGGCCTGGATGGGGTGGCACCGCGAGTTGATGCTCTTCACCGCGGGCGGCATCGTCGCCGTGCTCGCCATTCCGGCCGCCGCGGTCTCCTATCGGCAGACCGCCCGCCGGCGCACCGCCGATCGCGCGCTGAAAGACGTGCAGGCGCGGGTGGGCGGCATCGTCGAATCGGCGATGGACGCGATCATCACCATCGACGAGTCGCAGCGCGTAGTGCAGTTCAACGCCGCGGCCGAGCGCGCCTTCCGCTGGCCGCGCGGCGCGGTCATCGGGCAGCGGCTGGACATGCTGATCCCCGAGCGTTTCCGCGCGCACCACGGCCAGCACGTCGAGGGCTTCGGGCGCACGGCGGTCACTTCCCGCGGCATGGGGCAGCAATCGATCCTGAGCGGCTTGCGCGCCGACGGCGTGGAATTTCCCATCGAGGCCTCGATCTCGCAGGTCGCCGAGCAGGGGCAACGCTTCCACACGGTGATCCTGCGCGACGTGACCGAGCGCGTCGGCAACGAGGAGGCGCTGCGCAAGTCGAAGGACGAGATCCAGAGCCTCGCGCTGGCCGCCAACACCGCGCGCGAGCAGGAGAAGAGCCGCATCGCCCGCGAGCTCCACGACGAGCTGGGCCAGGCCCTTACCGCGCTCAAGAT